>DASXJE010000231.1 GCA_036497565.1 Mycobacteriales bacterium | reverse complement strand
CAGCGCCCATCCCGACCGTCCCACCTCAACGACGTCCACGGAACATCGCCAGACCGGATGGCCGAACACGGGCCGGTGTCAAGCATCAACCGACACGCGACTGTCAAGAATCAGCCGCGACAGGACACAGTCACAACATCGAGTCGGGGAGAATTTTCCATGCGTGTTCAAGGGCGGCGGCTCCGCCACCGCCAAGAGCAACTCCCGCCGGACTCGTTCCCGGCGCGCGCCGTGCTCGTCCACTCGCCCCAGCGGCCGCAACGGCAGACATGACGAAGCCCGGCCGACACGAGAAGAAGCTCCTCGGCCGACGGGGACGCCCTGCCGTCCAGAGGCCAGCTCAGGGTCAGCGACTCCGTCCTGCCCCTCTACGCAGCCAGTCTCCGGGCCAGCCCTGACCACGGCCTCCCGGACCTTCAACCCGGCAGCTACGAGGGGCAGGCCTCCAATGAACAGCAACCTCGGCGGAGCACGAACCCGAGCAGCCAGAGAGTCCGACACACCAGGACGTGTACGCACCTCAGCACATGCCCTGACGAGCATGAACGTCCCGGCTTCAAGTCCCAGCCTGCAGCTCGTAATGAGCGGGTCGTCGGTTCGATTCCGACAGGCGGCTCCACCAAGACCCAGGGCAGCGTCCCGCGCCGACAAGCCGCCGAACGATCCGACGGTGTCGCGCGGAGGCTAGGTTGCCGACTGTGGAAACGGTCCTGGTGCACAAGTTGAAGAGACCCGAAGGAAGCGGGCTGTGGAGAGCCTACGTTCTCGACGATGATGATCATGGCCATTGGCTGTACGCGCCGGTTGGATGCTTGTACCGAGGTGAAGCCCGCGGAATAGTCGGCTACTGCCACGTCGGCGCCATGGACCTGCAACGTCCTGGACTCGCGACCGTTCACCTGATCCCGTACGACCGCTGGTGGATCGCCACGTGGGCCATCGACGACGAACAGGGACGTCGCCGAATCAGCGTCGACATATGCACTCCCCCCGTCCTGGTCGATCGCCGATGGTCCTACGTCGATCTTGAACTCGATCCCCTCAGCGATGCACCAGGTCAGGTCCAGACGGAGGACGAAGACGAATTCGAGCAGGCCTGCGCGGCCGGGCTGATCTCCGGCGGCGAGGAAATCGAGGCTCGTCAGGCGACCGCCGAGGTCGAAGCAACCATCCGCGCACAGCGTGAGCCATTCGGGCAACTCGGGTGGAACAAGCTGGACATGGCCATCGCCATGTCACTCGAACCACTGACTGACCTGCCCACTGAATAACCGACCCTCGGCCGGTCCGGATCACACACCTAGATCGTTTCGGCGGTCGGGTCCCGGGTACCAACAACACAGTCTCGGATGAACCGCATTTGGGGCAATTCCCAAGGACTCTCCGATGACGACGTCGACGGCCACCATCGACCTTCCGACCGCCTCCGCCCCTCCCGTCGCAGTCCGGCGCGTCACCAGCGGCCTGCTCTCCGCATGGGGACTGGCTACCACCGACGTCGACGACGTCGTGCTCGTCGTCCATGAGATCTTCATCAACGCCGTGGAACATGCCGCCGGCGAAGCCAACCTCGAACTTCAGCTCACCCATGCCGACGACCGGCTGTGGGCCTCGGTGGCCGACGGCAGCTCCATCCACCCGATCATCCAAGAACTGGACCATCGTGCCGATCGAGGTCGCGGCATGCAGCTGGTCGCGGCCATCTGCGCACGGTGGGGGGTCGACGACCATCACGGCGGCAAGCGGGTCTGGGTGCAGATCAACCTCGGCCGTGCTGCCGATCAGCCGGCGGAGCCAATGACGCGGTAGCGGATATGGGTGGCCTCCGGCGTGTCGATCACCCGACCGATCTCCAACTCGACGCGCGACGGTAGGACGTCGAACAGCCGACGGCCGGCGCCGAACAGCACCGGGACCTGGTGGATCTGCAGCTCGTCCAGCACACCGGCCTCGAGCGCCCCTTGCGCCGTGTACGCACCATGCACCATCACATCCCGCTCGCCGGCGGCGGCCTTCGCCTTGGCCATCGCACTGGCGATCCCGTCGTTCACGTACGTCACTGCCGGATAGTTCGCGACCGACGGGCCGGGCGGGCGATGACTGGGCACGAAGATCGGGACACCGTGATGGTCGCCGCCCCAGTGATCGACCTGCTCCACCGTCCGCCGTCCCACGACCACCGCGCCGGTCGCGTTCCATTCGTCGTACAGCGTCCCGCCCGGACCGGACGGGCGGCCGATCTCCCCCGCCGGAGTGACGAACCAGTCATGCAGTCGCATGAAGTCGTCGCCGCCGGGGTTGCCCGGTCCGTCGTTCGGACCCGCGATGTAGCCGTCGACGGACATCGACATGAAGAGCACCGATGAGGACATGCGCCCGCTCCTTGTCTGCAACGGCACAGCCACTCGGCCGCGCCTCCTGCTCCTGCGTCGAACACGCGATGCCCGAATCGACATCCGACTCGGGAGTTTGGCCGGGCCAGGCCTGCGCATTTTGGGGCAATCTGTGGTGATGTTTGCCATCTGCGGTCAAGGGGCGGATGGTGGACCTATCGGGGGCAGTTCGCGTGTGCCAAGCCTTGTGGTGCGCCGTCCACGGTTTATAACCAATTCGGGCCGCGTTGTTGGCCCGAGGGACGGCCCACCATGTGCGCCAGCGATGGCACGTCGGCCGACGGCGTGTCCACCCAGTCAGCCGAATTCCAGCGAGTCGAGTCTGCGGCCGTCGCCGCAGGTGAATTGTTCGAGTTGTTGACCGCTACCGACACGTTCGACGGCTTTTTGCAGGAGTTGGCCGTTCTGGCCGCCCGGGAGGTCGGCGGCGAGCTGTCCTGCGGGATCACGGCCCGCTCCGACCGGCGGCCCGTGACCGTGGCGAGTAGCGATGCGCTCGCCGCCCAGCTCGATGAGATGCAGTACGCCGACGGGATCGGCCCGTGCATGCACGCGCTGAACACCGGCGAGGTCGTCCAGATCGACGACCTCGCCAGCGACGAGCGGTGGGGCGTCTACCGCTCCGATGCCTTCGCCCACGGGCTGCGGAGCTCCCTGTCGATGCCGATCGGTTCCAACGGACACATCGTCGGGGCGCTGAACCTGTATTCCACCGAGCCGCGCACCTTCACCGCCGAGCACCGCCGGCGGGCAGCCCGGTTCGCGGATCGGGCCGCGGGGGCGCTGAGCGTCGCCGCCCGGATCTCCGCGCAGACTCGGCTCAGTGAGCAGCTCCGGCAGGCCTTGGAGTCCCGGGCGGTCATCGACCAGGCCATCGGGGTGGTCATGGCTCAGCAGCGCTGCAGTGCCGAACAGGCCTTCGCGGTGCTCCGGTCGGCGTCTCAGAACCGCAACATGAAGCTGCGCACCGTCGCCGCCGGGATCGTCGGGTCGCTGCAGCAGCACGCACCGCACGACCGTCAGGTCGACGGCCACACGGACGGCCATGTGGACGGGACCGGCCCGGCGGCCCACTGACGATCCGCCGGATCGGTCAGCCGGCGGCCTCGCTGTCGGTCGTGACACCGAGGAACTCGGTCAGTCCGACGATCTGCAGCACCTTCAACGGCTGCGGCTGCGGGTTGACCACGACGAGCGCGACCCCGCGCTCGTCGGCCTCGGCCTGACAGCGGATCAATGCCGATATCCCGGAGGAGTCCAGGAAGGACACTCCGGCCATATCCACCCGTAGCTGCTTGGTCGTCGAGTCGGTGAGGGCGGCTCGGAGGCCGCCGCGGATCTTGGGGGCGGTGTAAGCGTCGAGTTCGCCGACCACGCTGACGACGACGACGCCACGCCGGTCCCGATCCGTGGTGTAACTAGCTGTGACCACGTCGCGATGCTCCCACTGATTCGCCGCCACGGCGACCCCCGCTCGCCGTAACGACAGCGGGATCAGACGGGTGCAGCCATCGCCGCAATCGTCCGGGCCAGGTGCCGATGGAGCTGGGTGAGCCGCCGTTCGACGATTTCCGCCGCCCGGCCCGGCCCGACCCGGCCTCGGCCAGATCGACGTCGATCTCGACATCCACTCGTGCACCCGTCACCACGTTGTCATCCATGACGTCCTCCGCACCGCCCCGGCTGATGTGGCCGGCTCATGAAGTACGACGGATGGGAACGACCGCAATGGACGTCAGCATGACGAACTGCATCCACGTATCGAGTGAATTCGGGTTCGCCGTGCACCTGCGCTGTACCGCAGTCATTGTTGTCCTTCGATCCTCGAAGGCCCGCAACGGCTGCAGTGTGGTCTCGCCCACATTGACGCGGGCCGCCATAACGCTTCGTGGTGATCGTGCGACCTTATGAAGTTGGGTGGTTAGCCCAAGGCGGCCTGGGAATGCTGAAATCCATCGGAAGCCACCCCTTCCGATCTTTGCCGCCCGGCCGGCGGGCCCCCCGTCCCGTCGGCCGGGTGTGCTTTGTCGTCCCGAAGGTGTCGGGAAATGATCCGTGGCTCACTGATGTCGCGGCTGTTCTCGGGAAACGGGATGACGGAAACGGGAAGACCCTGGCCGAAGATATTTCTTTCGCAACGTCTCCGTGACGGCGCTGAATGACCGCCCGACGGGCCGAGTGTCCGAAGAACGATGGTAGTTCGCTCTCTCCGGTCACGAACCGCTATTGTAGGCACGACGAGGACAATTGTTGCTCATGGGAGGCTAGGACTGCGTTTCATCAAGAACGCGAGATGTCGAAGCTCACCCCTCGGGCGGAACGGTTCTCTACAGTAGCTCTGAGCGCACCGAAATGTTTGCTTTCCGTGCGTGCCGCCATCACGACAAGGAGATAGACAATGGCCCGCCAAGTGATCGAGAGACTTCTGTGCGACGTGCACGACGGTGAGGTCGACGCTGTACGGACCGTGGAGTTCGGCCTGAACGGCAAGTTCTACGAGATCGACCTGTGCAAGGTTCATGCCGACGAGCTCGAAGGCCTCGTCCAGGAATGGTCCGACTTCGCCCGCAGCGTGAGTGGACGGTCGTCGTCGCGTTCCGCGCGACGCGGCCGGGGCCGGTCCTCGAGGTCCAACGGAAAGGCCGACGTCTCGTCCGTGCGCACCTGGGCAAAGCAGCAGGGCATGAAGGTCAGCGACCGCGGCCGCATCCCCAATGAGGTTCTCGAAAAGTACAACGCCGCTAAGTAGGGCCGCTAAGCAGGGCCGCTAAGTAGGGCAGCAAAGCAGGGCACCAAAGCAGGGCACCAAAGCAGAACGGCGGCTCGCCCGTCGCCCGAGAATGCCGGGGACGCTTCGGCCGGGCGATGGGCGAGGAAGGAGCATCGTGGATGGCTCATCCCGGGGATCCATTGCCCCCCAATGACCCGATGCCCACCAGCCCGTCGCCCGCCACTCCGTGGCCCGAGCCGACCCACCCGCCGGATCCCGCTCCGCCGGCGCCGGATCCGGTGCCGCCCGACCCACCACCGGATCCGCTGCCTCCCGGCCCGGACCCGGACACGACTCCGCCACCCAACTGACGACGTCGGCGGCGAAAGGTTGTGGCGCCGCGATTTCTCAGCCGTGCTCGGCGTGCACCGCCCGTTCGCGGGATCGGTCGATTTCTGCCTCTGCCTCGACGCGCCCCACCCACAGGGCGCCCTCCACCGACTTTCCGGGCTCAAGGTCCTTGTAGACCTCGAAGAAATGCTGGATCTCGAGTCGGTCGAATTCGGCGATATCTGTGATGTCCCGCAGATGCGCCTGCCGTGGATCACCTGCAGGCAGCGCGATCACCTTGTCATCCGGCCCTTTTTCGTCGCTCATCCGGAACATGCCGATGGCACGGCATCGGATGAGGCAGCCGGGGAAGGTGGGCTCCTCCAGCAGCACGAGCGCGTCGAGCGGGTCACCGTCCTGCCCGAGCGTCTGCTCGACGAAGCCGTAGTCGGCCGGGTAGCGGGTCGACGTGAAAAGCATCCGGTCGAGCCGGATACGGCCGGTGTCGTGATCGAGTTCGTACTTGTTCCGCTGGCCTTTCGGGATCTCGATGGTGACGTCGAACTCCACAGCGGCTCCTTAGCGAGGTGCTCGTAGCGGCGCGTCTAGTGTGACCTAAACGGGCCACGCGGAAAGGCAATGGTGGTGGGCGGTCCACGGTGGAGAACGGTTCCTACCGGTCGTCGTGGCTGGATTGTCGCCGCTGTCGCCGTGCTGGCCGTGGCTGGGCTCGTCAGTGCACTCTTCGTCCGCGGCGCGCAGCATTCCCGGCCGACTGCACGCGCCGGGGGTGCGCCGCACAGCGCCACACCGACGACGCCGCCGCCGACGCCGGTGCTGGCCGCCGCTAGCGGCACCGACCGGGGCCCGACCGCATCCGGGGTCGCCCGTGCCCTGCACGGCGCGCTGTCCGATCCGCACCTCGGCGGCCGGATCGCGGCCCAGGTGGTGGACGTCGCGAGCGGGCGGACGCTGCTCGACGAGCGCGGGGCCGTACCCACGACCCCCGCCTCCACCGCCAAGGTGCTGACGTCCGTCGCTGTCTTCGCCGCGCTGCCTGAGGACCACCGGTTCACCACCCAGGTCGTGGCCGGCGCCAAGCCCGGTCAGGTGGTGCTCGTCGGCGGCGGCGACCCGACGCTGTCGGCCGCAGGACCCGGGTCGGCGCCGGCCTACGCCGGTGCGGCACGGATCAGCGATCTGGCCGCCGCCGTGCACCGGGCCGGCGTACGGCACGTCACCCAGGTCCTGGTCGACGACCACGCCTTCGTCGGACCGGTCACCGGCCCCGGCTGGGACAGCGACGACGTCTCGGGCGGCTACGTCGCCCCGATCATGGCGACCATGGTCGACGGCGGCCGGATCCGGCCGGACCAGGCGGCCCGCTCCAGCGCCCCGGACCTGGCCGCGGGCCGGGCGCTCGCCGTCGCGCTGGGAGCACCGAAGGTTCCGGTGGCCCGGGGCAGCGCGGCACACGGCGCCCGTCGACTCGGGCTGGTCCGGTCCGCGCCGGTGGACCGGATCGTCGGTCAGATGCTGTCGGTGAGCGACAACACGTTGGCCGAGTGCCTGGCCCGACAGGTCGCCCTCGCCACGAAGGCACCGGGGAGCTTCGCCGGGGGCGCATCGGCGGTCCGGCGGGTGTTGGCCGGCATCGGCGTACCGGCCGGCGGAATCTCGCTGGTCGACGGCAGCGGCCTATCCCGGCGGGACGCCGTCAGCCCGGCCGCACTGACCCAGACCCTGCGGATCGCCGCAGCACCGGACCGCGCCCGGCTGCACGACGTCTTCCCGTTGCTCCCGGTGGCCGGTTACGCCGGCACCCTCGCCAACCGCTACCGGACCGGCACCAGCGCCGTCGCCGCCGGTCAGATCCGGGCCAAGACCGGCACCCTCACCGCGGTCAGCTCGCTCGCCGGAGTGGTGCAGGACGACGACGGTCGGCTGCTGGCCTTCGCCTTCCTCGCCGACCGGGTGTCTCCCGGCGGCACGCTGTCCGCCGAGTCGGCCCTCGATGTGCTGGCCGGGCGGTTGGCTGGCTGCGGCTGCCGCTGAGTGTCGCGGCGTACCGTGGCCGACATGAACCAGCCCATCGGCATGGTCGATTGGGACCTCGCCGTCAGCACCGCGGGTCGCCTGATGCGCCCCGGCCCGCAGGTCTCGCGGAGCGAGGCGAACGCGGTCGTCGCCGCGCTGCGTCGCCTCGCGGACGTCGCCGACGGCCACGTGCGCGAGCTCACCGGCCTGGAACCGGTCGGCACGCTGCCGCCGACCCGGGTCGTCGACCGACCCGACTGGGTGAAGACCAACGCCGCCGGGCTCGCCAGCCTGCTCGGCCCGCTCGTCGACCGGCTGGAGGAGCGCCGCGACTCGACCCCTGGGCCGGTCGCCGCCGCCGTGGGTCCGCGGGTCACCGGTGCCCAGGCCGGGCTGGTCCTGGCGTTTCTCGCCGGCAAGGTGCTCGGCCAGTACGACGTGTTCGGTCGGGACGGTGGTGAGTTGCTGCTCGTCGCCCCCAACGTGGTGGAGGCCGAGCGCAGCCTGGGGGTCGACCCGAGCGACTTCCGGCTGTGGGTGTGCCTGCACGAGTGCACCCACCGGCTGCAGTTCACCGCCGTGCCGTGGCTGGGTGACCACATGCGTGCCGAGGTGGGCCGGCTCGTCGACGCGCTCGAGCTCGACCCGAAGGTGCTGCGCGACCGGGCGGTCGCCGGCGTAAAGGAGCTGGCGCAGGCTGTCCGGGGCGGCGAGCAGACCGGCGACGGCCTGCTCGCGATCGTGCAGGGGCCGGCGTCGCAGGCGGTCCTCGACCGCATCACCGCGTTCATGAGCCTGGTCGAGGGACACGCCGAATACGTCATGGACGCCGTCGGGCCGGAGGTCGTGCCGAGCGTCGCGGCGATCCGGGCGCGGTTCAGCCAGCGCCGCAAGGGCTCCGGGCCGGTCGATCGGGTGGTCCGCCGGCTGCTCGGGCTGGACGTGAAGATGCGCCAGTACGCCGAGGGCCGGGTCTTCGTCCGCGGCGTCGTCGACGCCATCGGGATGGACGCCTTCAACGCCGTCTGGACCTCCCCCGAGACGCTGCCCCGGCGGGCCGAGCTGGCGGCGCCGATGGACTGGGTGCAGCGCGTGCACGGCTTCCGACCGGCCGCCACCGCCTGACCGCGGTGTCCGGCCCGCCGGCTGCCGTCGCCGCGGTCCGCTGCGACGTACGCCGTGCCCTCGCCGATCTCGAGCCGGGCGCGCACCTGCTCGTCGCCTGCAGCGGGGGCGCCGATTCCCTGGCCCTGGCCGCGGCGACCGCGTTCGAGGCCGGAGCGGCGGGCTGGCTGGTCGGTCTGATCACGGTCGACCACGGTCTGCAGGACGGATCGGCGGAGCGGGCCGCGGCGGTCGCCGACTGGGCCCGGGACCAGGGGTTCGAGCCGGTGATCGTGTCCATGGTCCGGGTCGAGGGCGAGGGCGGCCCGGAGGCCGCGGCCCGACGGGCCCGGTTCGCCGCGTTCGACGCGGCCGCCGCCGAACACCGCGCCGCCGCGGTGCTGCTCGGGCACACCCTCGACGACCAGGCGGAGACGGTGCTGCTCGGCCTGGTCCGCGGGTCCGGGGCCCGCTCGCTGGCCGGGATGGCCGAGCGCCGCGGGATCTACCGGCGCCCGCTGCTGCGGCTCTCCCGCGACGTCGTCCGGACGGCCGGGGCGGCGGCCGGGATCACGCCGTGGGAAGACCCGCACAACAGCGACCCGGCGTACGGCCGGGTCCGGATCCGCACCCTGCTGGCAGACGTGGAGCGAGCGGCCGGGCAGGGGGTCGCGGCCAATCTGGCCCGGACGGCGCGCCTGCTGCGCGCCGACGCCGACGCCCTCGACCGGCTGGCCGACAACCTGCGACCAGGCCTCACCGGCGACGACGGGAGCCTCGACGTCGCCGGGCTGGCGGCCCTGCCGGAGGCGGTGCGCAGCAGGGTGATCCGGGCCGCATTGCTCGCCGCCGGCGTCCCGGCCGGCCCGCTCGGTGCCGTCCACGTCGAGTCCGTCGGCGCGCTGGTGACCGACTGGCACGGGCAGGGGAAGGTGGCGCTGCCCCGGGGGTGGGGGGCGGACCGGCGGCATGACAGGCTGCAGGTCTGGCGGACCGGCCGCTGACCCTGGGGGGTTCGCGTGTACGACGGCGACATCGACACCGTCCTGGTGACTGAGGACCAGATCTCGGCGAAGGTCGGTGAGCTCGCGAAGGCGATCTCGGTCGACTACGCCGACCGGGAGCTGCTGCTCGTCGGTGTGCTCAAGGGCGCGGTGATGTTCATGTCCGACCTGGCCAGGGCGTTGACCCGGCCGGTCGAGCTGGAGTTCATGGCGGTGTCCTCCTACGGCTCGTCGGCCTCGTCGTCCGGCATCGTCCGGATCCTCAAGGACCTCGACCGGGACATCTCCGGCAAGCACGTCCTGGTGGTGGAGGACATCATCGACTCCGGGCTCACCCTGTCGTGGCTGCTGAAGAACTTCGCGGCCCGCCAGCCGGCATCCCTGGAGGTGGTGGCCCTGCTGCGCAAACCGGACGCCGTACGCGAGGACGTTCCGGTGCGCTATGTCGGTTTCGACATCCCCAACGAGTTCGTGGTGGGCTACGGCCTGGACTACGGCGAGCGGTACCGGGACCTTCCCTATGTGGCCCGGCTGCGGCCCGAGGTCTACGCGAACTGACCCGCCCCCGGGAGGAGAACGCCATACTCGATCCTGAGTGCATCCTCAGGGTGGGCGGGACGACCGGAACACGTCAGCGGCGGACCGCGTTGGGAGGGTGGAGTCGTCCGGTGTGCTCCTGCACCGTGCGCACCCCCCGGTGTACCGTCCACATACCGGACGATCGCCGGAATCGAGCATTTCGACCCGCGCGGCGGTCACCGTCGCGCACAGGACGGGCAGGAGGGACGAGGCCGCCGGTCACAGTCTGGCCTAGGCGACTTCGCTGACACCTATGGATCGCAAGAGGATTCTTCGATCACCGTGGTTCTGGATCCCGGCCGCGGTGATCGTGCTGCTCATCGTCAATTCGCTGATGCGCGGCAATGGCGGCTACGCCCAGGTCGACACCTCCAAGGCGATGCACGCGATCGCCACCGGCAACGCCACCGCGGTCACGGTCAACGACAAGGACCAGACCCTCGACGTCACCGTCAAGAACGCCGTCGACGGCCACGACAAGATCACCACCGCCTACCCGGCCAACGCCGCCGGCCAGGTTTTCGCGCTGCTGCAGAAGCAGGCCAGTCAGCCCGGCAGCACGCTGACCTTCAACACCCATGTCGGTGGCAGCAGCATCTTCGTCCAGATCCTGATCTCGATCGCGCCGTTCATCCTGGTCGGGCTCCTCTTGTTCTTCGTGATGAGCCAGATGCAGGGCGGCGGCAGCCGGGTCATGAACTTCGGCAAGTCCAAGGCCAAGATGGTGAGCAAGGACACGCCGAAGACCACCTTCGCCGACGTGGCCGGCGCTGACGAGGCGGTCGAGGAGCTCGAGGAGATCAAGGAGTTCCTCGAGAACCCGGCGAAGTTCCAGGCCATCGGCGCCAAGATTCCCAAGGGCGTGCTGCTCTACGGGCCGCCCGGGACCGGCAAGACCCTGCTCGCCCGCGCGGTCGCCGGCGAGGCCGGCGTGCCGTTCTATTCCATCTCCGGCTCGGACTTCGTCGAGATGTTCGTCGGCGTCGGCGCCAGCCGGGTCCGCGACCTGTTCGAGCAGGCCAAGGCCAACGCCCCCGCCATCGTGTTCGTCGACGAGATCGACGCCGTCGGCCGGCACCGTGGCGCCGGCATGGGCGGCGGCCACGACGAGCGGGAACAGACGCTCAACCAGCTGCTGGTCGAGATGGACGGCTTCGACGTCAAGGGCGGGGTCATCCTGATCGCGGCCACCAACCGTCCCGACATCCTCGACCCGGCGCTGCTGCGGCCCGGCCGCTTCGACCGGCAGATCCCGGTCGACCGCCCCGACCTCGAGGGCCGCAAGGCCATCATGCGGGTGCACGCCAAGGGCAAGCCGTTTGCCGCCGACGTCGAGCTGGACAACGTCGCCCGTCGTACGCCGGGCTTCACCGGCGCCGACCTGGCCAACGTGATCAACGAGGCCGCGTTGCTCACCGCCCGCAACAACGGGCAGCGGATCACCGACGCGATCCTCGAGGAGTCGATCGACCGGGTGATCGCCGGCCCGGAGCGCAAGACCCGGGTGATGAGCGACAAGGAGAAGAAGCTCACCGCCTACCACGAGGGTGGCCACGCACTGGTGGCCTACGCCCTGCCCAACGCCGACCCGGTCTACAAGGTCACGATCCTGTCCCGCGGGCGGTCGCTCGGCCACACGCTGGTGCTGCCGACCGAGGACAAGTACACCCAGACCCGGTCGGAGATGATCGACACCCTGGCCTACGCCCTCGGCGGGCGCGCGGCCGAGGAGTTGGTCTTCCACGAGCCGACCACCGGCGCCAACAACGACATCGAGAAGGCGTCGACCGTCGCGCGGGCCATGGTCACCGAATACGGCATGAGCGCCAAGCTCGGCGCCGTGAAGTACGGCACCAGTGAGTCCGAGCCCTTCCTGGGCCGTGACTACGGCCACCAGCGCGACTACTCCGACGAGGTCGCCGCCGACATCGACAACGAGGTCCGCTCGCTGATCGAGGGTGCCCACGACGAGGCGTGGGAGATCCTCGTGCAGTACCGCGACGTGCTCGACGACCTCGTCCTCGAGCTGATCGAGAAGGAGACGCTGGGCAAGGAGGACATCCAGCGGATCTTCAACGTGGTCAAGAAGCGGGCACCGCACAACAGCTACTCCGGCTTCGGCAAGCGCACGCCGTCCGACCGCCCGCCGGTGCTGACCCCGCGTGAGATCAACGGGACAACCGTCAACGGCGCGCACCCCGAGCCGGCAACGACCCCGTCGCCCAGCCCCACCGGGTCCACCTCGGGCGGGCAGGCAGCACCCTCACCGTCCCCCCGGCCGTCGCCGCGGCCGCACCCGTCGTCCCGGTCCGGCCGGTGGCAGCCGCCGCAGGAGGGCGGCTGGCGCCCACCGGGCGACAACGGAGCCGATGAGTGAGCGGCTTCGACGGGGCCCGGATCGAGGCCGCCGTACGCGAACTTCTGGTGGCGATCGGTGAGGATCCCGATCGCGACGGACTCAAGCGCACCCCGGAGCGGGTAGCCCGCACCTACGCCGAGCAGTTCGCCGGGCTGCACGAAGACCCGAGTGACGTTCTGGAGACCGTCTTCGACGAGGGCCACGAAGAGATGGTGGTCGTCAAGGACATCGAGATGTACTCGATCTGCGAACACCACCTGGTGCCGTTCCACGGCCTGGCGCACGTCGGCTACATCCCCAACACCGACGGCCAGATCACCGGCCTGTCGAAGCTGGCCCGGCTCGTCGACCTCTACGCCAAGCGCCCGCAGGTGCAGGAGCGGCTCACCAGTCAGATCGCCGATGCCCTGGTCGCGAAGCTCGCGCCCCGCGGGGTAATCGTCGTGATCGACGCCGAGCACCTGTGCATGTCGATGCGGGGGGTGCGTAAGCCCGGGTCCCGCACCGTCACCTCCGCCGTACGCGGGGCGTTCGAGACGTCTCCGTCGACCCGGTCCGAAGCGATGAGCCTGATTCTGGGCAAGTGAGCGCCCGCTTCCAGTTGCCGCGTCCCCGGCGCTGCGCCGTCATGGGGGTCCTCAACGTCACCCCTGACTCGTTCTCCGACGGCGGCCTGTACGCCGACGCCGATGCGGCCGTGGCCTACGGCACGGCGATGCGCGACGAGGGCGCGGATCTGGTCGACGTGGGCGGTGAGTCGACCCGGCCGGGCAGCGATCGGGTGGACGCCGAGGAAGAGACCCGCCGGGTCCTCCCGGTGATCAGCGAGCTGTCCCGCGCCGGCGTCGCGCTGTCGATCGACACCACCCGTGCCGCCGTCGCTGCGGCCGCGCTGGAGGCCGGCGCGATGCTGGTCAACGACGTCAGCGGCGGACTCGCCGACCCCGACCTGCTCCGGGTGGTGGCCGACGCCCGGGTGCCCTGCGTCCTCATGCACTGGCGCGGGCACAGCAAGCAGATGAACCAGCTCGCCACCTACGACGACGTGGTCGGCGACGTACGCCGGGAGCTCTCGGAGCGGGTCGACGCGGCACTGGCGGCCGGCGTGGACTCCGGCCAGATCGTGATCGACCCCGGGCTCGGCTACGCCAAGACCGGCGCGCACAACTGGACGTTGCTGGCGCACCTCGATGCGCTGATCGACCTGGGGTTCCCGGTGCTCGTCGGCGCCTCGCGCAAGTCCTTCCTGGGCTCGCTGCTCGCCGATCCCGGCGGCGCACCCCGCCCACCGTCCGGCCGCGAGGACGCCACCACCGCGACCACGGTGTTGGCCGCCCTCGCCGGCGCCTGGGGGGTGCGGGTGCACCGCGTCCGCCCCAACGTCGACGCGGCGACGGTGGTCGCCGCGGCCGAGGCGGCACGATCATGACCGGCGACCGGCTCTCCCTCACCGGGCTGCGGGTCTTCGGCCGCCACGGGGTCTTCGACCACGAACGGCGCGACGGTCAGGACTTCGTCGTCGACGCCATGCTCCGTATCGACACCGGGCCGGCCGCGGCATCGGACGACCTCGCCGATGCCGTCGACTACGGAACGCTCGCGCAGCGGCTGGCCGCGGTCGTCGGCGGCGACCCGACCAACCTGATCGAGACCCTGGCCGACCGGCTCGCGCAGGTGTGCCTCACCGACGAGCGGGTCGCCGAGGCGCAGATCACCGTGCACAAGCCCGGCGCACCGATCCCGCTCACGTTCGACGACGTCGCGGTGACCGTGGTCCGGACCCGCCGGCCGGGGCCGTCGTCATGAGCCGCGCCGTACTCTCCGTCGGCTCCAACGTCGGCGACCGCCTCGCCCATCTGCAGTCCGCCGTCGACGCGTTGCGGGACGTGCTGGTCGTGGTGTCGCCCGTCTACCAGACCGCGCCATGGGGAGGAGTCGAGCAGGACGACTTCCTCAACGCCGTCCTGCTGGTCGACGAGGAGGACACCGACGAGGACGAGTGGCTGCGGCGCGCGCAGCGGCTCGAGCACGCCGCGGGCCGCACCCGCGAGGTGCGGTGGGGACCCCGCAAGCTCGACGTCGACATCATCGCCGTGGACTCGGTGTCGCGCGACGACGCGGCGTTGATCCTGCCGCATCCGCGCGCCCACCTGCGCGCGTTCGTCCTGGTGCCCTGGCTCGACGTCGAGCCGCAGGCGGTCCTTGCCGGGCACGGACCGGTCCGCGACCTCGTCGGCGGTGTCGACAGCACCGGCGTACGCCGCCGCGACGACCTGGAGCTGTCCTGATGCACCCGACCCGGCTGCGTGACCTGCTCTCGGTCGCGGTCGTCGTCGGCGCGATCAGCTACCTCGTCGTACGCCTGATCTACGGCGACCTGCCGCGGCTGAGCTGGTTCCTGCCGCTGTCGCTGCCGGTTCTCGCGGTCGCCGAGGCGGTCGCCGGCTACCAACTCCGGGCCCGGATCCATCGTCGCCCCAACACCCGGCCGGTGCAGCCCATCGTCGCCGCCCGCACGGTCGCCCTGGCGAAGGCCAGTGCGATCGTCGGTGCGGTGATGACCGGCGTCTGGGCCGGTCTGCTCGGCTACGTCGTCCCCCGCCGGTCCACGATCCTGGCCGCCCAGGGCGACACGGTGGCGGGCATCATCGGCGCGGCCGGCGCGATCGTGTTGGTGGCCGCGGCCCTGTGGCTGGAGTACTGCTGCCGCGCGCCCGACCCGCCGGAGGAGGACCCGAGCCGGTCCGACGCCCACCGGGACGAACGCGCCTCCTGACCTCAGACCGCTCCGGCGGTCTCCGGCACCGCGTCCTCGACCGACCGGCGCAGGGCCGCGTGCAGCGACTCCGGGGTGAGGACGCCCAGGAAGCGGTCGCCGTCGAGCACCGCCACCCACCCGGCGTCCTGCTGCAGCATCACCGAGAAGGCCTGCTTGAGGGTCGCGCCCACCGGCATCCAGGCCTGCATCCGGTGGGTGTGGTCGCTCACTCTTCCGTCGCCGGCCGCGCCGTCGCGGGACAACCAGCCGTGCAGGCCGCCGTCGGTATCCAGTACGACCGCCCAGCGGGCGTCGGCCTTGGCCATCGACTCCCGGGCCTGGGCGAGCGAGTCGTCGAGGTGGACCACCGCCGGTTGCTCCAGGTCGTTCGCGTCGATCGTCGTCACGGCCAGCCGCTTGAGACCGCGATCGGATCCGACGAAGTCGGCGACGAAGTCGTTCGCCGGCGCACCGAGCAGGGTCGCCGGATCGGCGTACTGCTCGAGTTTCCCGCCCTGGGAGAGCACCGCGATCCGGTCGCCCAGCCGCACCGCCTCGTCGATGTCGTGGGTGACGAAGACGATGGTCTTGTGAACTTCGCTCTGCAGACGGAGGAATTCGCTCTGCAGCCGCTCGCGCGCGATCGGGTCGATCGCAGAGAACGGCTCATCCATCAGCAGGACGACGGGATCCGCGGCCAGCGCCCGGGCCACCCCGACCCGCTGCTGCTGACCGCCGGAGAGCTGATGCGGATAGCGGGGGGCGAATTCGGTCGGATCGAGGCCGACCAGGTCGAGCAGCTCCGTGACCCGTTCCTCGATCCGGTGCCGGTCCCAGCCCAGCAGCCGTGGCACCGTCGCAACGTTGGCGCGGATGGTCTCGTGCGGAAAGAGCCCGACGTGCTGGATGACGTAACCCATCCGTCGGCGGAGCTGGACCGGGTCGACGTTGGTGACGTCCTGGTCCTCCAGGAAGATCCGGCCGCTGGTCGGCTCGATCAGCCGGTTGATCATCTTCAGGGTGGTGGTCTTCCCGCAGCCGGAAGGCCCGACCAGCATGCAGATCTCGCCATGGGCGATGTCGACGGACAGATCGCCGACCGCGTCCGCGCCGTCGCCGTAACGCTTGCTGAGGTGGTCCAGCCGAATGGCGGGTCGCGCGGTAGCGTCCATGCCCATGGCTCCCATCGCCACTCCGGGCCTCTGCCCGGCCACCGACTGGTTCTGCGCCAAGTACATCACGCAGCGCTCCAGCGACATCCTGCTCGCCCTCGAAGAGCACATCTCGCTGACGGTCGGCGGCGTGGTGATCGGTTTCGTGGTCGCGTTCGGCCTGGGCCTGTTGGCCCGACGCTCCGGCTGGGCGGAAAACCTGATCCTCGGCACCTCCAGCCTGCTCTACACGATCCCGTCGCTGGCGTTGCTCGCGATACTGGTGCCACTGGTGGGGTTGTCCCAGTCGCGTTTCGCCGTCCTGGTGGGGCTGGTCATCTATTCGCTGGTGATCCTCGTGCGGGCCTTCGTCACGGGCCTGCACGGGGTGCCGCCCGAGGCCGTCGAGGCCGCGCGCGGAATGGGTTTCGGGCCGGCGCGGCTGCTCTTCCGCGTCGAGCTTCCGCTCGCCTTTCCCACCATCATGGCGGGCCTGCGGGTCGCCACCGTTTCCACGGTCGCCCTCACCACGCTCGGGGTCGTCGTCGACCACGGCGGTCTGGGCAACCTGCTCGACGAGGCCTTCGCGCGCAGCTACCGGTTCGAGGCCCTCACCGCGTCGGTGCTCTGCGTCGCGCTGGCCTTCGTCGCGGACGGACTGCTTCTGGGGCTGCAGTGGCTGCTCACCCCGTGGCGGCGTAAGGCGGGTGCGTCATGAGTCTTCCGCAGCAGATCTGGGACTGGCTCAGCGACGGCAGCAACTGGTCGGGCAGCACCGGAATCCCGAGCCGACTGGCGGAGCATCTGGTGTTCTCCGCGTCGTCGGTGGCGATCGCGTGCCTCATCGCGATCCCGCTCGGCCTCTGGCTCGGGCATATCGGCCACGGCGGGACGTTGGCGATCAGCATCTCCAACATCGGGCGCGCCATACCGACCTATGCCCTCCTGGTGCTGCTCTTCGTCGCCGTGGGGGTCACCCACCGGACGTTCGAGACCGTGCTCGCGCTGGTCGCCTTCGCCGTACCGCCGTTGCTGGTCAACACCTACGTCGGGGTCCGAGAGGTGGATCCAGAGGCGCGGGAGGCCGCCGTCGGGATGGGCATGTCGGGCCGGCAGGTGCTGCGGCAGGTCGAGCTGCCGCTCGCCATGCCGCTCATCATGGACGGCCTCCGCATCGCCGTCGTCACGGTGGTCGCGACGACGACGGTGGCGGCGCTGATCGGTGCGGGCGGGCTGGGCCGGTTCGTCGTCGACGGATTCAACAACGACGATCCGGGGCAGTACGGCGGAGGGGCCGTGATCGTCGGGGTTCTCGCGCTCCTGCTCGAGTCCCTCTTCATCCTGCTCCAGCGGCGAATCGACCCGGTCCGCCGCGCCCGCCGGTCCCGATCCGGGTCGGGGCCGGTGAAAGCGGAGGCGGAAGCGACCGCCGAGGCAGGTGCGGCGCACTGACATCGGCGCGGGCGTTTGCGTTCTTTAGACTCCTGAGGGACCGTAATTGCAGCGGGCTGGGGCCCGCCGGGACACGCGCGTCAGCCGGCGCGGGACACAGAAGGCGGGTGGACATAGTGAGGCGTAGACGCGTCTTCGCGGTGGCTCTCATGGCGATGTTGGCGGTGCTGGTCGCGGCATGTGGCGGCACGGCCAGCCAGAACTCCGGTGGGGTCAACCGCTCGAGCGGGAGCAAGGGGTCGCTGACCGTTGCCGACGCCGGCTTCACCGAGAGCGAGGTCCTCGCCAATATGTACGCCGACGTGCTCGCGAAGGCCGGCTACAAGACCAACGAGACGAGTGTGAAGTCCAGCGAGATCTTCCAGTCCTCGCTGGAGAAGGGCGACGTCGCCGTCGTCCCGGAATACGTGGCCACCTATGCCGACCAGCTCAACCGCATCATCAACGGAGCCAACGCCCCGTCCGTGGCCTCTCCGGACCTGCAGAAGACCTACGCGCAGCTGAAGACGCTGGCGGCGAAGCGGGGCCTGACCCCGTTGACCCCGTCCAAGGCGGTCGACCAGAACGCCTTCGCCGTCAGCAAGAAATTCGCGAAGGCGCATCACCTGACGACGCTGACCGATCTCGGCAAGTCCGGTATCCCGGTGAAGATCGCGTCCGGACCCGAGTGTGCCACCCGCCCCTACTGCATCCCCGGCCTGAAGAAGACCTACGGCATCAAGGTCAGTGGGATCGATCCGCTCGGCGTGGATACGGCGCAGGGTAAGGAGGCGGTCGCAAAGGGTGCCGACCAGCTGGCCCTGGTGCTGACCACCGACGCGACGGTCGACGACGCCGGTCTGGTCGTGCTCACCGACGACAAGCACCTGCAGAACGCCGACTACCTCGTCCCGATCGTCAACACCAAGAAGCTGACGCCGCTCATCAAGACCACCTTGAACAAGGTGTCCGCGACACTGACGACCGCAGAACTGGCGCAGCTGAACAAGCAGGTCGACGTCGGACAGCAGAAGCCCGGTGTCGTCGCATCGAACTACCTCAAGTCCAAGGGCCTGATCTCCTGATCCGGCCGCACCGCCCCGGTATTCTGTGGCTGTCTGTGATCGCCTGGTAGCTAGGCCGAATGGGTGTTGTCCCGGCTGCATCCGCTCTGCCAAGTGGTCGTATCTTTGTCGCCATGCTCGGTGGTGACGAACCAACAGACATCGAACCCGACCGCGCTTCACCGACCAGACATGCCTTTCGCGTCACCTATTTCGTCATCGGCTTCGCCTTCGCGATCGCCGCGACCGTCGCCCTCATCAGCACCGATGACCCGCGTTGGTTGCGGCTCGCGGTCGTCGTCGCCGTCTGGGCGTTCGTCTTCGCGATGATGGCGGCGAGCCGGCCCCGGCCAGACCCGGAATTGCCGACGGAGCGGGAGATCGAGCTGCGGCGCAGCTACGAGCGCGAGCTCGAACGTGAGATCGCCGCCCGTCGCGAGCAGCAGGCCGGACTCGAGTTGCAGCTCCGGCGCGAGCTGGAGGCCGGACTTTATGAAGGCGTCCGCGCGCTTCGCGGCGAGCTCGGGGAGCTCCGCGGAGCCCTCACCGAGCGGTGGTCGCATGAGCTTCCGATCGCGAAATCCGCCCCGTCAGAAGAGGATTCCGCGCGCGGACGGCACTATCGCGAGGATGGCGACGGGCCCGGCGTTGTCCTGGCCCGGCGGGACTCGGCCGAGCTCGGGCCGGGTTCGATACCGGCTGCGCTGTCCGACGGTGCCGGCCGCAGACGACGCCGCTACCGCGACGACTGACTACTTGTCGATGTCGCCGACCACGAAGAACATCGACCCCAGGATCGGGACGAGGTCCGCGAGCCGCGTCCCCGGCAACAGCGCGGCGAGCACCTGCACGTTGTTGAACGACGCCGACCGCAGCTTGCAGCGCCACGGGGTCTTCTCACCGCGGGATACGACGTAGTAGCCGTTGAGCCCGAGCGGATTCTCCGTCCAGCAGTAGATGTGGCCTTCCGGCGCCTTGACCGTCTTCGGTAGCCGGACGTTCACCGCGCCGCTGAGGCGGGTCAGCCGGGCGAGGCAGGCATCGGCCAGATCGAGGGACGCCCACACCTGGTCCAGCAGGCAGCGGAAGCGTGCGTGACAGTCCCCGGCTTCGTCGGTGACGACGCGCAGAACATCGGCCAACTCGCCGTACGCCAGGTAGGGCTCATCCCGCCGTAGGTCGAAATCGACGCCGGACGCCCGCGCGACCGGCCCGCTGACGCCGTACTGCCGCACCAGATCGGGGGAGAGCACGCCGACGCCGCGGGTGCGTGCGGCGAAGGTCTCGTCGTGCCGGATCATGCCGTCGAGTTCGGGCAGTCGGGTGCGGACGCCCGCGACCGCGGCCGCGGCCCGGCCGGTCCAACCGTCCGGCACCTCCTCCTTCAGGCCGCCCACCCGGTTGAACATGAAGTGCATCCGGCCGCCCGAGACCTCCTCCATCACGGCCTGGATCGCTTCCCGCTCGGCGAAGGCGCGGTGGGCCGGCTCGACTGCGGCGATCTCCAGCGGGTAGGAACCCAGGAACATCAGGTGATTGAGTACCCGGTTGAGCTCGGCCAGCAGCGTGCGCAGCCAGACCGCGCGTTCGGGCACCTCGATGCCGAGCATCCGTTCGACCGCCATCACCACGCCGAGTTCGCTGGAGAAGGCCGACAGCCAGTCGTGTCGGTTGGCGAGAACGGTGATCTGCCGGTAGTCGCGCACCTCGAAGAGTTTCTCGGCGCCGCGGTGCATGTAGCCGACGATGGGCTCGGCCCGCGTCACCCGGTCGCCGTCGAGCTCCAACCGCAGCCGCAGCATCCCGTGGGTGGACGGATGCTGCGCCCCGATGTCGAGAACCAGGTCGGTGGACTCGAGCCGGCCGGCGCCCGAACCGACGCCGACCACGACCTCGCGCCCGCCCGTCACGCCGCCATCGTGGCACGACCGGGTCTCAGCGATCCTGGCCACCACCGCCCGGTCTATCGCCGCCGCTGCCGCCGCTGCCGTCGGTGCCGGCCCGGCCGCCCGGCGACGCCGTCGCCGGCTCCGCCTCCGGCCCGTCGTCGTCACCGAGCGACCGGCTGAGCTCGATGACCGCGATGCCGAGCAGGAGCAGCAGACCGATGAGCGCGATCCCGGAGCCGGGCCCGGTGCGGATGTGCTCGTCGTAGACGAGTACGCCGATGGCGATGCTGACCAGCGGGTCGACGGTCGCGGTGGCCGGCAGGCTCGCGGTGATGGGCCCGGCCTGGAAGGCGAGCTGATTGAGCAGCAGCCCGATGGCTCCCGTCGCGATGACGGCGTAGAACTGCCAGCTGGTCAGCAGATCGATGGGGGAGCGGACGGCGATGTCGGTGACGCCCTTGAGCAGGGCGGCGGTCGCGGCGTAGACGAAGCCGACCGCGACCCCCAGCAGTGCGGCGGAGCGCGCTTCGGCCCGCTGCCGCCGGCCGAGCTCGATGCAGGCGATGGCCAGCGCCGTACCGACGATGGCGGCGACGAGGGCGGGCAACCGGTCGGCTGTCTCGTGGTGGCCGGCCGGATTTCCGGACCCGGCGAGCAGCAGGAACCCGGCGAGGGCGGCGGTGAGCAGGACGGCCCACCCGGACTGCCGGCGGGTGATGTGGTGGCCCTCGAACCGCTGGCGGAAGACCAGGGCGAACAGCAGCCCGCTCACCAGCAATGGCTGCACGACCGCGAGGGCACCCAGGTGCAGGGCGATGATCTGCAGGGTCAGCCCGACGACGTCGCAGGCGATGCCACCCAGCCAGAGGGGGTGGGCCAGCGTGGCGCGGATGAACCGGGCGACCCGGCTCGGCCGCAGGCTCTGGGCGTCGGGGGCGTGACCTGCGCTGACGTGTTTGAGCGAGCTGGACAGGGCGAAGGCCAGCGCGGCGGAGAGGCTGAGAGCTACGACGAGCCATCCGTCATGCACCGCTGCGCACCTCTCGTGCTGCCCTGCTCCCGGACCGTGTACGCCGCCCCAGTTCTGACCTTAGAGCCGGCATCGCCGAACGTGGCGCTCATTGCGAGCTTGCCCCCAGGCGCGGTCTCCGAGATCGTGGACCCACCGTCCACAACGGGAGGTCTCGTGAGCAACCGGGCGAGTGTGCTCGTCGGTCCAGGCCGGTCGGAGCTCTCCAGCGACCCGATTCCGGAGTACGGCGCCGGCCAGGTCCTCATCGAGGTCCTGGTCAACGGGGTGTGCGCGAGCGACCTGCCGCGCTGGCGGTCGGCGCCGCCGTCGAGCTCCATCCGCCTCGGGCACGAGCCGGTCGGCCGGGTGGCGGCCGTGGGCGCGGGCGTCGGGTCCTGTGCGGTAGGCGACATCGTCACCGGTCGGGTCAGCCCGTCCTTCGCCGACCTGGCCGTCGCCGACGAGGCCGACCTGGTGGTCGCGCCGACCGGCGTGCCGGCCGAGGCGGTCCTGGGCGAGCCGCTCGGCTGTGTGGTCGACGCGCTACGGCGTACCGGTGTCGACGTCGCCGACCGGGTGGCCGTCGTCGGGACCGGCTTTATGGGGCTATGCCTGCTCCAACTCCTGCGGCACGCCGGTCTGCGTCAGGTGGTGGCGATCGACCCGCGCGCGGATGCCCGCGAGCACGCGCTGCGGCACGGGGCCGACGTCGCGATCGAGCCCGCCGCGGCTCGGGACCTTGCGCCGTTTCCGGCGGGTTCGGGCCAGGAGTTCGACGTGGTCTTCGAGGCGTCGGGATCGCAGCCAGGACTCGACCTCGCCACCGATCTGGTCCGCGCGCACGGCATCGTTTCGATCATGGGCTACCACCAGGAGCCGAGGTCGGTGGACATGAAGACCTGGAACTGGAAGGGCCTCGACGTGGTCAACTCACACGTCCGGGACCGCGCCCGGCTGCGGGACAGCACCCGGCGCGGTCTCGACCTCGTCGCCGCCGGCAAGGTCGACCTGCAACCGCTGATCACCCACCGCTTCCCGCTCGCCGACGTGGACCAGGCCTTCCTGACGATGGACAAGAAGCCCGACGGCTACATCAAGGCGATCATCGAGATCGCCTGACCCGCCCCCGCCATTCCGCTTGAACGTCACGTTCAAGCGCTCTAGCGGCTTGAACGTCACGTTCACGCGGAATGGGGAGGGTTGGGGGCCGAGGAAGCGGGCTGGAAGCCCGGGGTGAGGTCGGCGTACGACGATGGTGCCGGGCGACATCGTGCGTCCTACTCGCCGATCTGCTCCGTGGATGCGAGTACGGCGCACGATGTCGGCCCGATCGCGAAATCGGCCGCCGCCCGCCAACCAATTCCGCTTGAACGTGACGTTCAAGCGCTCTAGCCGCATCAACGTCACGTTCACGCGGAATGGGGGAGGCGCGAGATACGCGCAGCGTCAGTGATGCGTCTCGCTCCGTGGCGAATTGGTCTCGACCGCGTGCACGAGGTGTGGCAGCGTGCTCATGCGCTGATGTCGTCCGGGTCGAGCAGGGAGTTGCCGTAGATGCGTAGGTCGGTGTTGATGAGTCTGATCGCCGCCGTGGCGGTCGTCCTCGGACTGTCGGGTACGGCGCTCGCGACGCCACCGCATCCGACCCGCGCTCCCGCGCACCC
>DASXJE010000230.1 GCA_036497565.1 Mycobacteriales bacterium | reverse complement strand
GGTTTCGGCGTCGGCGGGGTCCGCGGCCAGCACGGCCCGGCGCACGGCCCGTTTCAGCTCCGCCACCGTCTGGGACGGAGCCGCAGGGAGCACCGCAGCCTCCACCCGTGCCGCGTGCTCGGCGTCGAGGGGTTCGGTGGCTTCGGCGATGGCGGTGGCCTTGCGCACGTCGACCCGCCCGGCCGTGAGCGCCGCCCGGGTGCCCGGGAGCCGGTCCCGCAGGCCGCGGGCGACCTGCAGCCGGCGGTCGGCGGTGAGGGCGGACAGGTGCAACGCCGCCGCCACCTCCTCGCGCACCCAGTCCTCATCACCGGGGCCCGGGGGGCCGTCCGGGGCGTCCAGGCCGCCCAGCACCCGGTGCTGCTCGGCGGCGACCCACGCCGCCTGCGCCTCCCACGCCACCAGCAGGTCCAGCCGCAACCCGGCCGGCAACACCGCCGCGTCGATCGACGCCAGCCAGGCCATCGCTTCCGGACCCGGCGGCACCCCCGGCCCCCACGCCGCGATCACCGCCGCCGCGGTCAGGCCACCTTCGACACCATCACCATCATCGAACATGTGTTCGATTATGGACCCACCCGCCGACCAGAAAAGCGTTGTCCACAGGCCGGCCGCGGCGGTTACTCCGTCAGCGGGGAGGAGGCGGATCGAGCAGTCGCCGCAGCGTCGTCGTGTAGCGCTCCAAAGCAGCACGCCCGGCAGTGGTCAGGTGGACCGACGTCCGCGCCGCACCGTCTTGCCGGGACTTCACGTTGGCGACGTAGCCGGCGTCCTCGAGCTTGCGCAAGTGGGTGATGAGGTTGCCGGCGGTGAGGTCGAGCAACTGCTGCAGGCGCGAGAAGGACAGGCTGTCACCCGGCGGCAGCGCCGCCAGCGTGACGACGATGCGCAGCCGGGCCGGCACATGGATGACCGGATCGAGGTCGGCCTCCGGGGTCGTCATGGGGTGTATCGGCGGGACAGCACCGCGGCCGCCACCAGGAATCCACCGCCACCGGCCAGGGCTTCGATCAGCAGCACCGTGACCGGACCGGTCTGGACAGCGACGCCCGTCACGACAGCCAGCCAGGCGCCCAACGCGAACATCGACCGGTCCAACCAGATCGCCGAGGCGACCAGATAGATCACGGCGGTGATCAGCAGCGGTCCGGCCGCGCCGATCAGGCCCATGACCGCGTCGCTCGCGCCGTGCGACGCGAGCGAACCCTCGATCGCGAACAGCGCCGCGAATCCGATCGGCCAGGACAGCCCGTAGAGGCGGCCCTGCATCTCCGACGTTCCCTGGACGCCCCTCGTCGCCCGGATCACGACGACCATCGTGACGGCGATCGCCGCGACGATGAGGATCCCCAGCAATACGGCGGATGTGGTCGACGGGCCGTGATAGAGGTGTCGGCTCTGCACCGACAGCCACATCGCCCCGAGGCCGACGAGCCAGGCGACGCCCCACGCGGCGTAGACCCACGGCAGCTTGATCCGCAACGCATCGCTGGTGTGCTGTCGGGTCTGCTGCATCAACGCGGCAGCCGCCTGCGGGTCGAGCACCTCGTCGTCAGGCATCGTGTCGATACGCCCGACGCAGGTACATCGCGCCCGAGACGACGCAGACGAGCCCACCGCCCAAGCCGGCAACCGCGCTGGGTGCGGCAAGGCCGGCAACTGCGACGACGGCGGCGCCGACCGCCACGGCCATCAGTACGACGCCGGCGACTCCGATGCCGGGCATCCTGAACACCCGGGCCATCGGCAGGAAGTGCGCGCCGACCACGAACAGCGTCCACGCGGCGGCGTACGCCGGCCGCCCGCTGAGACCGAGCAGCACGTTGCCGAGCAGGATCGCGACCACCTCGACGCCGACGATCAGTCGCCAGCTTCGGCGGATCCGCGGGTCGTTCATCGCCGATTCGCCGGACGAGAGCAGCCGCCGGAGGAGCAGGCCGCCGGCGACCGCGACGCCGAGGCCGACCACGGATCCAATCAGCAACGGAATCGACCAGCCCGACGGCGGATCCTGCCGCCCCCACCCGAACCACGCCGAGCCGGCGACACTCAGGATCAACCCGGTGATCGCCAGGTCGTGGGCAGACGCGCTCGCGGTCGAGATCCCGGCCCGTCCGCTCCGGCCCGCGACAACTCCGGCGTCGCCCATCGCTTGCCCCCTCCGGCCAGGCCGTCTGCACGGCCACGACTTTGTATCGCAAAGCTAGCGAGCTTTGCGATACAAAGTCAAGGCGGATCGGGTGGCACCGGCTGTGTCGGACGGGCTCGGGCGCCATAGCGCTGTTAACTGCTCAGATGATCACGCTGCTGGCCAAGGTGCTTCCGCTGGCCCTCGGTGCGGCCGTCAGCCCAACCCTGTTCGTGGGCGTCGTCCTCCTGCTGTCGTCGCCGGGCCGCCCCAGAACGCGGGCGGCCGCCTTCGGCGTGGGAGCTGCCCTCCCGCTCGTCGTCATCGCGATCGTGGGACTGATCGTCTTCCGGCACGCGATCGCCGGCGGTCACCATCGCATCTCACCAATAGTCGACCTGGCCTTCGGCGCGATCCTGCTGCTTCTGGCGCTACGTATCGCACTCAAGCCGTCTTCCGCCAACAATCAACAACCCCACCCGGTCGCCGCCGGACCGGCGAAGTGCATACTCCTCGGCCTCGGCCTGATGGTCGCCAACTTCTCGAGCCTCGCGCTCTTCATCCCGGCGGTGAAGGATGTCGCCGCCGCGAGGTCGGTCGGCCTGGGCGGCAAGGTCGTGGTCCTGGTGATCGTGATGCTGATCGTCCTGCTGACGGTGTGGGTGCCCGTGCTCCTCTACACGTTCGCACCGGACCGGGCACAGGCAGTGTTGGTCCCCCTGGTCACCAAGACAAGGAATCACACCCACGCCATCAGCCTGGCGGTGTGCTTGATCTTCGGGATCTATCTCGCCGTCAAGGGCATCGTGGCCCTCTGAACACGGACAGGACCAGCACAAACGACTCGGGCGGCGCCGAGAACGGCGCCGCCCGAGCGGATGAGACGGGGAGGGTCAGGCGGCGTCGAGCTGCGCCAGCTCCTCCGGGGACAGCGTGAGCTCGGCGGCCTGCGCCGAGTCGAGGATCGTCTCGGGCCGCGAGGCACCCGGGATCGGGATGACGACCGGCGCCTTGGCCAGCTCCCAGGCCAGCGCCACCTGCTGCGGGCTCACCCCGTGCGCGTCGGCGACGGACTGGAAGGCGGCGTGTGTCGAGCCGAGGCCACCCGCGTTGCCGATGCCGCCGAGCGGGCTCCACGGCAGGAACGCGAGACCCTGCGCCGCGCAGTACTCGAGCTCCGGCTCCGAGGAGCGGAAGTTGGGCGCGAACTGGTTCTGCACACTCACCAGCGCCGAGCCCAGAATCTCCTGTGCCAGGCCGATCTGCGGCACCGTCGCGTTGGAGATACCGGCGTGGCGGATCTTGCCGGCGTCGTAGAGCTCCTTGATCGTCCCGATCGCGTCGGCGTAGTCGACCTTGGGGTCGGGCCGGTGGTGCTGGTAGAGCCCGATCGCGTCCACGCCGAGCGCGGTGAGACTGGCGTCGCAGGCCTTGCGCAGGTAGTCCGGCGAGCTGTCCACCTGCCAGGAGCCGTCGCCGGGCCGGAAGTGGCCGCCCTTGGTGGCGACGAGCACCTGGGAGGTGTCCCCGCCGTACGACGCGAGCGCCTTGGCGACCAGCCGCTCGCCGTGACCGGCTTCGTCGAGCGAGATGCAGTACGCGTCCGCGGTGTCGATCAGGGTGATGCCGGCGTCGAGTGCGGCATGGATGGTGCGGATGGACCGCTCCTCGTCGGGGCGGCTCTCGAGCGACATCGGCATCTCGCCGAGCCCGATCGCACTCACCTTGACGTCGCCTATTGTCCGGATCTGCATGGGTCTCCTTCAGTCAGATGTCTTCCGGTCACTACCCGGCCCGCCCGTCCGGTATTCCCGGGCTCGCTCAGTCGACGGGTAATGTCGCTCACCGTGGCAGGCGACAGCCTTTTCGACGACGCCGCCGAACAGGCGACGGCGGAGCACGCTCCGCTGGCCGTCCGGATGCGTCCGCGCACCCTCGAGGAGATGGTCGGGCAGCAACATCTGCTCGGCCCCGGTACGCCGCTCCGCCGGCTGGTGGAGGGCGACGCCCCGATGTCGCTGATCCTCTGGGGACCGCCCGGCACCGGCAAGACGACGATCGCCCATGTCGTCTCGCGCGCCACCCAACGCCGGTTCGTGCCGCTGTCCGCCCTCAACGCCGGGGTGAAGGACGTGCGCGCGGTGATCGAGGAGGCGCGCCGCGAACTCGGCTTCTCCGGCCGGCAGACGGTCCTGTTCATCGACGAGGTGCACCGCTTCTCCAAGACCCAGCAGGACTCGCTGCTCGGCGCCGTCGAGGACCGGGTCGTGACGCTGGTCGCGGCCACCACCGAGAATCCGTTCTTCTCCATCGTCAGCCCGCTGCTGTCCCGCTCGCTCCTGCTGACCCTGGAGCCGCTCACCGACGAGGACATCCGCCAACTCGTCCGCCGGGCGCTGGCCGACGAACGCGGCCTGGGTGGCGCCGTCACCCTCGACGATGACGCCTTCGACCATCTCGTCCGCCTCGCCGCCGGCGACGCCCGCCGGGCCCTGACCGCGCTGGAGGCCGGCACGGGTGCGGCGATCGCGGCCGGTGCCGATCATGTCGACCTCGCCACCCTGGAGAAGGCGGTCGACACCGCCGCGGTGCGCTACGACCGGGACGGCGACCAGCACTACGACGTCATCAGCGCCTTCATCAAGTCGATCCGCGGATCGGACGTCGACGCCGCACTGCACTACCTCGCCCGGATGATCGTGGCCGGCGAGGATCCGCGATTCATCGCCCGCCGGCTGGTCATCCTCGCCAGCGAGGACATCGGCATGGCCGACCCGACCGCGCTGCAGACGGCCGCCGCGGCCGCCCAGATCGTCGCCCTGATCGGGATGCCGGAGGGCCGGATCACGCTCGCCCACGCGGTCGTCCACCTGGCGCTCGCGCCGAAGTCCAACGCCGTCATCGCCGCCGTGGACCAGGCACTGACCGACGTACGGCAGGGACTGGCCGGCACGGTGCCGCCCGCACTGCGGGACGCGCACTACGCCGGTGCGGGCCGGCTCGAGCACGGTGCCGGATACGGCTACGCCCATGACGACCCGTCCGGGGTGGTCACCCAGCAGTACCCGCCGGACGCCCTGGTCGGCCGGGACTACTACACCCCCTCCTCCCACGGCGCGGAACGCGCTCTGCAGGCGCGGGTACGAGGCCTGCGGCGCATCGTGCGCGGCGAGGAGAACGGCCAGGACGCCGAGGAGGGGCCGGCCTGACCGACCGGAACGGCTTCGGCCCGCCGACGGCCCAGGCGGTAGTCTCGCGCAGATAATGTCGCCTCGCCTGGGAGAGTCGCGTGTCCGGTGGACAGATCGCCGCGTTGATCGCGGCCGTCGCCTTTGTGCTGTTGGTCGGGCTGCTCGCCGTCCCCTTGCTGAAGCTCGGGCGAACCCTGGATGAGGCGACGCTGGCGATCCGGAAGGCACATGACGGCGCCGGCCCGATCCTCACCAACGCGCAGACGACGGTCGAGCGGGTGAACAACCAGCTCGAACGGGTGGACGGCATCACGGCCAACGCCGAGTCGGTGACGAGCAACACTGCCGCGCTCACGTCGCTGTTCGCCTCGACCGTCGGCGGTCCCGTGGTGAAGGTCGCGGCGTTCTCCTACGGAATCCGCAAGGCCGCCGGGAATCGCCGGAAGGCGTCCATGGAGAAGGACGTCAAGGGGGCCCGCCGGGCGGAGCGGCGTAGCCGCCGGGCGGCGAAGAAGGGCGCGGCGTGATGCGCCGGCTGTTCTGGCTCGCGATGGGTGTCACGATCGGGGCACTGGTGGTCCGCAAGCTCAGCCGTAAGGCGGAGCAGTTCACCCCGAGCGGCATTACGCGTTCGCTGTCCGAATCGACGGGACGTCTGGTGGAATCGGTCCGAGAGTTCGTCGACGATGCGCGCGCGGCGAGCACGGCACGGGAGATCGAGCTGAAGGAGAGCAGCGGGCTCGACGGCGACCTCGGCGCGCGGCCGGAGGATTTCCAGGCACGATGAGGACAGCCGAGATCCGCCGCCGTTACCTCGATTTCTTCGAACGCCGCGGCCACACACATGTGCCGAGCGCGTCGTTGGTCGTCGACGACCCCAACCTGCTGTTCGTCAGCGCCGGCATGGTGCCGTTCGTGCCCTACTACGTGGGTCAGCTGTCGCCCCCGTTCCCGCGGGCGGTGAGCTGTCAGAAATGCGTCCGCACCACCGACATCGAAGAGGTCGGCAAGACCAGCCGGCACGGCACGTTCTTCCAGATGAACGGCAACTTCTCCTTCGGCGACTACTTCAAGGAAGACGCGATCCGCTTCGCGTGGACGCTGCTGACCTCGCCGCAGAGCGAGGGCGGGCTGGGCTTCGATCCCGACCGCCTGTGGGCAAGCGTGTTCCAGGACGACGACGAGGCCGCGACGCTGTGGCACGAGGTGACCGGCCTGCCGCGGGAACGGATCCAGCGTCGCGGGGCGGAGCACAACTTCTGGGACATGGGCATCGCCGGTCCCTGCGGGCCCGACTCGGAGATCTTCTACGACCGCGGCCCGGAGTTCGGCCGGGACGGTGGACCGGAGGTCGACGAGGACCGCTTCGTCGAGTTGTGGAACCTCGTGTTCATGCAGCAGGTGCGCGGTCCCTCCGACGCGCACGGGAAATTCGAGATCCTCGGCGACCTGCCCAAACGGAACATCGACACCGGCATGGGCCTGGAACGCGTCGCCGCGCAGTTGCAGGGCGTCGACAGCATCTACGAGATCGACGAGATCTACCCCGTCCTCGAGCGGACGGAGGCGCTCACCGGCAAGCGCTACGGCGCCGTGCACGAGGACGACGTGCGGTTGCGGATCATCGCCGACCACGTCCGCTCCGCGCTGATGCTCATCGCCGACGGCGTGACGCCGTCCAACGAGGCGCGCGGCTATGTGCTGCGCCGGATCATCCGGCGCGCGGTGCGCTCGGTCCGCCTGCTCGGGATCGAAGAGCCGGTCATGCCCGCGCTGCTGCCGGTCTCCCGGGACTGCATGAAGTCGTCTTACCCGGAGGTCGAATCCGACTTCGGCCGCATCTCCACCTACGCCTACGGCGAGGAGGAGGCCTTCCTGTCGACGCTCCGCTCCGGGACGACGATCTTCGACACGGCGGTGCGTCAGACGAAGGCGGCGGGGCGGGCGCAGCTCTCGGGCGACGAGGCCTTCACCCTGCACGACACCTACGGCTTCCCGATCGACATCACCCTGGAGATGGCCGAGGAGCAGGGCCTTTCGGTCGACGAGCCGGAGTTCCGTCGGCTGATGACCGAGCAGCGCGAGCGGGCCAAGGCCGACGCCCAGGCGCACAAGTCCGGTCAGGCCGACCTGTCGGCCTACCGCGCGGTGCTCGACGACAGCGGCCCGACCCGGTTCACCGGTTACGCCGAGGCCGCGCGGGAGTCGCGGGTGACTGCGCTGCTCCGGGCCGACGGCGCGTCGCTGGCGGCCGCCGGCGAGGGCGACGACGTCTCGGTGGTCCTCGATGCGACGCCGTTCTACGCCGAGGGCGGCGGTCAGCAGTCCGACACGGGCACCATCGTCGTCGACGGCGGCGAGCTCGAGGTCATCGACGTGCAGACTCCGCTGCCGGGCGTCATCGTGCACCGGGCGCGGGTCCGCCGCGGTGAGGTGCGGCCGGGTACGCCGGCCTACGCCGCGATCGACATCGACCGCCGCAAGGCGGTCTCCCGCGCACACACCGCCACCCACCTGGTGCACCGGGCGATGCGCGGAGCGCTGGGGGAGTCCGCCGCGCAGGCCGGTTCGCTCAACGCGCCCGGCCGGCTGAGGTTCGACTTCACCACGCCCCAGGCGGTGCCGCCGTCGGTCCTCGCCGACGTCGAGGCCGAGGTCAACGCGACCCTCGCCGACGACCTGGAGGTGCGGGCGTTCCTCACCGACCAGGCCGAGGCCCGGCGGATCGGCGCGATCGCGTTGTTCGGCGAGAAGTACGGCGACGAGGTCCGGGTCGTCGAGGTCGGCGACTACGCCCGCGAGCTGTGCGGCGGCACGCACGCGCTGCGGTCCGGCCAGCTCGGCGTGGTGAAGCTGTTGAGCGAATCCTCGATCGGGGCCGGCGTACGCCGGGTCGAAGCCCTGGTCGGGCTCGACGCGTTCCGGTACCTCGCTCGTGAGCACGTGCTGGTGTCACAGCTGGCCGAGACGTTCAAGGCGCCGGTCGACGAGGTACCCGGGCGGGTGCAGTCGCTGATGGAGCGGCTCCGGTCGGCCGAGCGCGAGCTCGCCAGGCTCCGGGCGGCGTCGGCGCTGGCCGGCGCGGCCGAGTTCGCCGAAGGCGCCCGCGATGTCTTCGGCGTCGCTTTCGTTGGTGCGCAGGCGCCCGACGGCCTGAGCGGCAACGAGTTGCGGGCGCTGGCGACCGACGTCCGCAACCGGCTGGACTCCGGGCGACCGGGGGTCGTCGTGATCGTCGGTGCCACGGACGGGAAGGTCTCCTTCGTCGCGGCGACCAACGAGACCGCGCGGTCGTGGCGGCTCTCGGCCGGCGACATCGTGCGGGCGTTCGCCCCCGCCGTCGGTGGGCGGGGCGGCGGCCGCGAGGACATGGCGCAGGGCGGCGGCAGCGACCCCGCCGGTGTCGACGAGGCACTCCGGCTTGCCGAGCACTTCGTCGGGCAACGGGTCACCGGGTCGGCGTGATGGTCAGGGCGGGACCGGACGGCCCGGCGCACCGGTGACGGGGCAAGGGCACGAGCAGGACGCCGGTCCGGGCGTCCGGCTCGGCGTCGATGTGGGCACGGTGCGGGTGGGGGTCGCAGTCAGCGACCCCGCCGGTGTGCTCGCCACCCCGCTCGTCACCCTGGCCCGTGACACCGGCGGAGAACGGGATCTCGACGAGCTGGCCGCGTTGGTCGCCGAGCGGACCGCGGTCGAGGTCGTCGTGGGGCTGCCGCGCACTCTCGCCGGCCGGTCCGGGTCGGCCGCTCTCGCGGCGCAGGACTACGCCGAGAAGCTGCGCGCCAAGATCGAGCCGGTGCCGGTCCGCCTCGCCGACGAACGCCTCACCACTGTGGTGGCCAGCCAGACCCTGTCCCGACAGGGCGTCTCGACCCGTAAGCAGAAGCCGCGCATCGACCAGGCCGCGGCGGTGCTCATCCTGCAGGGCTGGCTGGACCGGGCGAGGCAGGTCCGATGAGCGACCTGTCCATCCTCGGCAGCGGCGACGACGGTGAGCCGCCGCGGCGGAGGTCCCGCCGGCGCCGGCGCCGGGTCCGTGGCCCGCTGCTGTCCGTGCTGGTGATCGTGGTCCTGGCCCTGGGCGCGTTCTACGGCGGGCGGCTGATCCTGCACCGGGTCGGCTCGGCGCCGGACTACAGCGGCCAGGCCGGCGCCCTGGTCTATGTCCAGGTGGACGACGGCGACACGGCCAGCGACATCGGCACGACGTTGGTGAGTTCCGGTGTGGTCAAGAGTTCCCGGGCGTTCCGGGCGGCCGCGGAGAAGGACGCCCGGTCGCGGGCGATCCAGCCGGGCACCTACCGGCTCCGCAAGCACATGAGCGGTTCCGCCGCACTTGCGCTCATCCTCGACCGCGCGTCGCTCGTCGGCCGGGTGACCGTGCCGGAAGGTCTCAACGTCAAGCAGACCCTCGCCCTGTTGGCGAAACGCACCAAGATCCCGCTCGCGAAACTCACCGCCGCGGCCGACTCACCCGGCACGCTCGGGCTGCCGTCCTACGCCCGGGGACACCTGGAGGGCTTTCTCTACCCGACGACCTACGACGTCCCGAGGACCGCGACTCCGCACGACGTCCTGCACATGATGGTGTCGACGGCGAACCGCAACCTCGACCCGGACACGCTCGCGGCGCCGGGCCTGCGCCTCACGCCGTACCAGGTGGTCATCGTGGCGTCCCTGCTCGAGGAGGAGGGCATCACCTCCGACTTCGGCAAGATCGCCCGGGTGATCGACAACCGACTCGCCGCGGGCAAGCCGCTGCAGCTCGACTCGACCGTCAACTACGCGCTCGGCCGCAACGACGCGCGGGTCACCCACCAGCAGATCCAGGTCGACTCGCCGTACAACACCTATCGCCACCCGGGCCTGCCTCCCACACCGATCTGCAGCCCCGGGATGGCAGCGGTCGACGCGGCGTTGCACCCGACGCCCGGGCCGTGGCTGTATTTCGTCAAGGCGGACCGGGCCGGGCACTCCTTCTTCACCGACGACGATCGCGCGTTCGAGCGGCAGAAGCGGAAGTCACAGGCAGAAGGGGTCTACTGACCGGCATGCCTTACGCAGCGGTTGTCGGCACCCCGATCGGGCACTCCCTCTCCCCGGTGCTGCACCGAGCCGCCTACGCGGCACTCGGGCTGTCCGACTGGACGTATCAGGCGATCGAGTGTGCGGAGTCGCGGTTTCCGGCACTACTCGCGGGACTCGACGGCGACTGCGCCGGTCTGTCAGTGACCATGCCGCTGAAGCGGGTCGCCCTCACCGAGGCGACGACGCGGAGCACCTTGGCCGACGCGGTCGGCGCCGCGAACACGCTCGTCCGCCGCGAGGACGGGTGGTACGCCGATAACACCGACGTCGCGGGTGTCGTCGGTGCGCTCGCCGAAGCCGGTGTGCACTCGGCGGCAGGTGCCGTGCTGCTCGGCGCCGGGGGCACCGCCCAGGCGGCACTCGCAGCGCTGCGCGAGCTCGGTGAGCCGAAACCGACCGTCCTGGTGCGCGAGCCGGCGCGGGCGGCCGCCCTCCTGGAGACCGCCGCCCGGCTCGGCGTCCATCCGCAGGTGGTGCGTGGCTTCGACGACGCCGTCGTGGGTGATGCTCCGGTGGTGATCTCCACGTTGCCCCGGGGCGCCGCCGACCCGGTGGGCCGGACCACCCGGTGGGGCACCGGTGGCGTGCTGCTCGACGTGATCTACGACCCGTGGCCGACGGTGCTCGCGGAGTCGGCCGCGGCCGCCGGTCGGTCGGTGGTCAGCGGCCGTTCCATGCTCCTGCACCAGGGTGTGCGGCAGGTCGAGCTCATGACCGGGCACGTGCCGCCGATTGCCGCGGTGCGGGCCGCGCTTGTGGAGGCCACTGGCCAGGGCTGAGCAAGCTGTGCCAAGCTCGGTTGGTCGGCCCACGTCCGCTCCATCGACCCGCGGAGATGCCATGACCGTCACTCACGACGACCACGACGCGCCGAGCGATCCGACGTTCTACCGGACGCCGACCGACGCGATCGGCGCGCCGCCCGAACGACTGGCCTATGTGGTCGGCTTCGACCGCGCCGGAGCGCAGCCCGACGCACTGACCGTCGTCGACACCGACCCGGCGTCGTCGACGTACGGCGAGGTTGTCGGTTTCAGCGAGCTGCCCACGCGCGGCGACGAGCTGCACCACTTCGGCTGGAACGCGTGCAGCAGCGCGCTGTGTCACACCGGGCACGGCGGGCACGAGGGTCCGCAGCGGCGCTACCTACTCGTGCCGGGCCTGCGTTCGTCGCGGTTGAACGTGTTCGACACCCAGCCGAATCCGGCCAATCCCCAGCTGGTGAAGGTGATTGACGCCGACGAGCTGGCCGGCAAGGCCGGCTACTCCCGCCCGCACACCCTGCATTGCGGGCCCAACGGCCTCTACCTTTCCTGCCTCGGCGGCGCCAACGGCGCCGACGGTCCCGGTGGCATCGCGCTGCTCGACCACGACAGCTTCGACGTCATCGGCACGTGGGAGACCGACCGCGGACCGCAGTACTTCGCCTACGACATGTGGTGGCACCTCAACGAGAACACGATGGTGACGAGCGAGTGGGGTACGCCGTCGATGATCGAGGAGGGCATCAACGCCGAACTGCTCCTCGGTCGCAAATACGGCCACTCCCTGCACTTCTGGGACCTCGCGAACGGCCGTCACCAGCAGGAGATCGACCTGGGCGACGCCAACCAGATGGTGCTCGAACTCCGGCCCGCCCACGACCCCGCCCAAACCTGGGGCTTCGTCGGCGTCGTCACCAACGTCGAGGACCTGTCCTCATCGATCTGGCGGTGGCACCGCGACGGCGACCGGTGGGCCGCAGAAAAGGTGATCACCATCCCGGCCGAGCCGGCCGACGCCGCCGACCTGCCGCCCCTGCTGCAGGGCTTCGGCGCCGTGCCGCCGCTGGTGACCGACATCGACCTGTCCGTCGACGACAAGTGGCTCTACGTCTCGTGCTGGGGGACGGGCGAGCTGCAGCAGTACGACGTAAGCGATCCCGCGCACCCGCGCCTCGCCGGTTCGGTGCATCTGGGCGGCATCGTGCGCCGCAGCCCGCACCCGACCGCGCTGCACACCCCGCTCACCGGCGGCCCGCAGATGGTCGAGATCAGCCGGGACGGGCGCCGGGTCTACCTCACCAATTCGCTCTACGGCTCCTGGGACGACCAGTTCTACCCGGGTGGCATCGATCCGTGGCTGGTCAAGCTCGACGTCGATCTCGATGGCGGCGGCATGACGGTCGACGAGCGCTTCTTCCCGCACGGCGGCGACTTCCGTGGCCTGCGGGTGCACCAGACGCGGCTGCAGGGCGGCGACGCGTCCTCAGATTCCTACTGCTTCCGCTGACGCGGCGGAAGAAGAGAACGAACGACAGCGGGAGGTCGACATGCCGAAGGTACTGCTGCTCACCGGTGACGCGGCTGAGTCGTTGGAGGTGATGTATCCCTACCAGCGGCTGCTGGAGGAGGGCTACGAGGTCGACATCGCCGCGCCGGAGAAGAAGAAACTGCAGTTCGTCGTGCACGACTTCGTCGACGGATTCGACACCTATACCGAGAAACCGGGCTACACCTGGCCGGCCGACCTCGCGTTCGCCGACGTACGCCCGGCCGACTACGTCGCCGCCGTGATCCCCGGCGGCCGCGCTCCGGAGTACATCCGCAACGACGCCGACGCGCGGCGCATCGTCCGCCATTTCCTCGACGAGGACGCCCCGGTGGCGGCCCTCTGCCACGGCCCGCTGCTGCTGGCGGCCGCGGGAAAGCTCACCGGCCGGCGCTCGGCGGCCTACCCGGCGCTGGAGCTCGATGTGCAGGCCGCAGGTGGCGAATTCGTCGACGGCGAGGCGGTCGTCGACGGCCAGCTCGTCACCGGTCGCGCATGGCCCGATCACCCTGCGTGGATGCGCGCATTCCTCGAGGTGCTGCGCAAGACCCACCCCGTCACCTGACCGAGGGTCGTGGTTGGATCAGCCGTCCGCGTGACGCGCCGTAGTTTTCGGCCGATGCCCGGAGAGAGAGGGGGGTATCGGATCGCAGGAGATGTGGAGTGTCATGGCTGACCCAGCTGAGTGGCTGCTCGCCCGGATCGCCGAGGACGAAGAGGCCTACTGGATGTCGATGCAGACGGCCGGCGACTTCACGGGCAAAACCGGGCCGGTCGACCCGGGCCGCCTGCTGCGCGACTGCGAAGCCAAGCGACGCGTCGTCAACCTGCACCGCGCCGTCGGGCCCACCGGCAGCTGCCTGACCTGCGACTCCGCCTTCCCGTGGCCGTGCCCGACGTTGACGGCGCTGTCGGTCGCCTACGACTGGCACGACGAATACAACGCCGTGTGGCGGGCGTGACGACCTAGTCGGCCATGTCCATGCACGTCCTCTCCGGTCTGTCCGGCGCCGCCCTCGGGCTGCTCGCCGGGCCGCTCGTCGGCCGGCTGGCGCTGCAGGTGCCGGCCGACGTCCCGGTGTGGTCGACCGGCTGGTGGCGGGCCGACCCGGCCGGCCGTCGGCGCCGGGTGCTGATCACCGCCGTGGCCGCCGTCGTCCTCGGCCTGCTGGCCGGCGCGCTCGGCCCGCAACCCGCCCTGCCGGCCTACCTCTGGCTGGGCGTGGCCGGTGTCGCTCTTGCCGTCATCGACCTGGACCACCACCGGCTCCCGGACGTGCTGACGCTCCCGACGTACGGCGTGGGCCTCGTCCTGCTCGGCGTCGCTGCGGCCACCGACGGCGACGGTGCCCGCTACCTGCGTGCGCTGCTGGCGATGACGGCGGTGTTCGCCGCGTTCTTCGTGCTGGCGTTCCTCGGCGGGGTCGGCTTCGGCGACACCAAACTGGCCGGCGTCCTGGGGCTCTACCTCGGGTGGATCGGCTGGGACACAGTGCTGCTGGGCCTCGTGGCCGGATTCGTCGTGGGCGCGGCGGTCGCCGTCGTGCTGCTGATCCGGCGCCTCGCCGGCTGGCGGACCGATTTCGCCTTCGGCCCGGCGCTGCTCCTCGGCGCGCTGGTCGCCGTGGTCTCCGGCGGGCCGATCGTCGACGCCTACGTCTCGGGCGTCGCCGGGTGAGCGCAGCGCCCTGCATGAAAGACTTGCGGCCGTGCTGCGCTGGATCACTGCGGGTGAGTCGCACGGGCAGGCGCTGGTCGCGGTCCTGGAGGGACTGCCGGCCGGCGTCGAGGTGACGACCGCCGACATCGCCGACGAATTGGCCCGGCGGCGCGGCGGTTACGGCCGTGGCGCCCGGATGTCCTTCGAACGCGACGAGGTCGAGCTGACCGGCGGTGTACGCCACGGCCGGACGATCGGAGCACCGGTCGCCATCCGCATCGCCAACACCGAATGGCCCAAGTGGGAAACGGTCATGGCGGCCGACCCGGTCGACGAAGAGGAACTCGCGGGCCTCGCCCGCAATGCGCCGCTCACCCGGCCGCGCCCGGGGCACGCAGACCTGGTCGGTATGCAGAAGTACGGCTTCACCGACGCCCGGCCGGTGCTCGAACGGGCGAGTGCGCGCGAGACCGCCGCGCGGGTCGCGCTGGGCTCAGTGGTGCGCGCTCTGCTCCGGCAGGCCCTGGACGTCGAGGTGCAAAGTCACGTCATCGCCCTCGGCACTGTGTCGGCACCGGCGGGGGTCGTCCCGACGCCCGCGGATCGCGACCTCGTCGAGGCGAGCCCGGTGCGCTGCTTCGACCCCGGCACCGGCGAGGCGATGGTGACCGAGATCGACACTGCCAAGAAGGAGGGCGACACCCTCGGCGGCGTCGTCGAGGTCGTCGTGCACGGTCTGCCGCCGGGCCTGGGCAGCCACGTGCACTGGGACCGTCGTCTCGACTCCCGGCTGGCCGGTGCACTCATGGGTATCCAGGCCATCAAGGGGGTCGAGGTCGGCGACGGCTTCGAGACCGCCCGCCGCCGCGGCTCGCAGGCCCACGACGAGATCGAGCAGGGGCCGGACGGCGTACGCCGCAGGACCGGCCGCTCCGGTGGCACCGAAGGCGGGATGTCGACCGGCGAAGTGCTGCGCGTCCGCGCGGCGATGAAGCCGATCTCCACCGTCCCCCGCGCACTGTCCACTGTGGACGTCGCGACCGGCGAGCCGGCCGTCGCGATCAACCAGCGCAGCGACGTGTGCGCCGTACCCGCGGCCGGTGTCGTCGCCGAGGCGATGGTCGCACTCGTGCTCGCCGACGCAGCGATGGAGAAGTTCGGCGGCGACGCGGTGGCCGAGACCCGGCGCAACGCGAAGGCCTACCTCGACAGCCTGGCGGTGCGCTGATGGCCGGCCCCCGACTCGTCGTCGTCGGGCCGCCGGGGGCCGGCAAGACGAGCGTCGGGCAGCGGGTCGCCGACCGGCTCGCCCTGCCCTTCCGCGACACCGACGCCGACATTGAAGCAACCGCGGGAAAGCCGATCTCCGACGTCTTCATCGACGACGGCGAGGAGGCCTTCCGGGCACTGGAACGGGCCGCGGTCGTCGACGCGTTGGCCGGACACGACGGCGTTCTCGCCGTCGGGGGTGGCGCCGTGCTCGACGAGGACACCCGCGCCGACCTCGCCGATCGCACCGTCGTGTTCCTCTCGGTCCGGCTCGCCGATGCCGCCAAGCGCGTCGGGCTGGCCCGCGACCGGCCGGTGCTGACGCTCAACCCGCGCGCCCAGTTGCGGGTGCTGCTCGAGGCGCGGCGACCGTTCTACGAGCAGGTCGCGACGTTCGAAGTCAACACCGACGGCCGCGACGTCGATGCGGTGACCGACGACGTCATGGCGGCGCTGCGATGACCGGAGCGCCGACGCGGATCGGGGTCGGGGGAGCGGCGCCGTACGACGTCGTCATCGGCTTCGGACTCGCGGGCGAGCTCGCCGGACCGCTCGACGGTGCGGCGCAGGTGGCCGTCGTGCACGCGCCCTCGCTCGCCGGACCGGCCGGGCAGGTGCGCGAGGGCCTGGCCGCAGCGGGCCACCAGGTGACGCTGATCGAGGTTCCGGATGGCGAGGCGGCCAAGACCCTGGCCGTCGCCGGACGCTGCTGGGACGTGCTGGGCGCCGCCGGCTTCACCCGCTCCGACGCCGTGGTCGGGCTGGGCGGCGGGGCGGTCACCGACCTGGCCGGGTGGGTCGCCGCGGCCTGGCTGCGCGGCGTGCGTCTCGTGCAGGTGCCCACGACCCTGCTCGGCATGGTCGACGCCGCGATCGGCGGAAAGACCGCGATCAACACCGACGCCGGGAAGAACCTCGTCGGAGCCTTCCACCCGCCGGCGGTCGTGCTCTGCGACCTCGCGACGCTGGCCACGCTGCCCGCCGCCGACTACGTCAGCGGGCTGGCCGAGGTCGTCAAGGCCGGTTTCATCGCCGACCCGGCGATCCTCGACCTGATCGAGGCGGACCCGGCCGCCGCGGCTGCCCCGGCCTGGGACCGGACCGCCGAGCTGGTCGAGCGCGCCGTCCGGGTCAAGGCCGACGTCGTGGGCCGCGATCTGACCGAGGCCGGGCCGCGGGAGATGCTCAACTACGGCCACACCCTCGGCCACGCGGTCGAGCGGACCGAGAGCTACCGGTGGCGCCACGGCGCGGCGGTCTCCGTCGGCCTCGTCTACGCCGCGGCGCTCGGCCGGGCCGCGGGCCGCCTCGACGACGCCACCGCCGACCGGCACCGCGCGGTGCTCCACGCGCTCGGCCTGCCGACGACGTACGCCAAGGACGCCTGGCCGCAGCTGCACGCCGCTATGCGGGTCGACAAGAAGGCGCGGGGTGCCACGTTGCGGTTCGTCGTGCTCGACGGGCTGGCTCGCCCGGCGATCCTGGAGGGACCCGGTGAGGAGCTGCTCACCGCGGCCTATGCGGAGGTGGCGGCATGATCTGGGTGCTCAACGGTGCCAACCTCGGCCGGCTCGGCATCCGGCAGCCGGAGATCTACGGGGCGACGTCTTACGACGACCTGGTGAGCCTGTGCCGCCGTACCGGTGACGAACTCGGCGTCGAGGTGCAGGTGCGCCAGACCGATGACGAGGCCGAGCTCCTCGGCTGGCTGCACGAGGCCGCCGACCGTTCGCTGCCGGTGGTCCTCAATCCGGCGGCGTGGTCGCACTACTCGGTGGCGCTGCGCGACGCGTGCGCGATGCTCACCGCGCCGCTGGTCGAGGTGCACCTGTCCAACATCCACGCCCGCGAGGAGTTCCGGCATCGCTCGCTGGTGTCGCCCGTCGCGACCGGGGTGATCTGCGGGCTCGGCGTCGACGGTTACCCGCTGGCGCTGCGCTGGCTCGCCGCGCACGCCGCCACCTAGCCCACAACGCACTAGCCGCGCGTCGCCCAAAACGCACTAGGAGTGCGTTTTGGGCGAGGCGATACGGTCGCTGCATGCCTGCTTCCCACGCGGTACGCCGTGAGCGCCTGCACGCCGCCGCCACCGAGGACGGCCTCGACGCCGTCCTGATCAGCTCGCTGATCAACGTCCGCTACCTCACCGGCTTCACCGGATCCAACGGCGCGCTGCTGCTGACCCGCGACGGCGCCGCGGTGCTCGCCACCGACGGCCGCTACACCACCCAGTCCGCCCAGCAGGCGCCCGACGTCGAGCGGCTGATCGACCGGAGCGTGGGGACGGCGCTCGCCGCGCGGGCCGCGCGCGACGGGGCCCGCCGGCTCGGTTACGAGTCGCACGTGGTGACCGTCGACGGACTGGGGTCGCTCTCGTCGGCCGCCGACGGCGTCGACCTGGTGAGCCTGAAATACGCCGTGGAGAAGCTCCGCAGGATCAAGGACGAGGACGAGATCGCGCTGCTGCGGGAGGCCTGCGTGATCGGCGACCGGGCGCTGGCCGACCTGCTGGCCGCCGGGGGCCTCGCCATCGGCCGCACCGAGCGTGCGGTGGGGCGCGACCTGGACGGCCGGATGCTCGACCACGGTGCGCAGGCGCCGTCGTTCGAGACCATCGTCGCCAGCGGCCCCAACTCCGCGATTCCCCACCACCGGCCGGGCGACCGGGCGCTGCAGGCCGGGGACTTCGTCAAGCTCGACTTCGGCGCCGAGTACGACGGCTACCACAGCGACATGACCCGCACCCTGGTGCTCGGCGAGCCCGCGGACTGGCAGCGCGAGATCTACGCCCTGGTCGCCGAGTCGCAGCGGGTCGGGCGGGAGGCCCTGGCGATCGGGGCCGACGTGCGGGAGATCGACCGGGCGGCCCGGGAGGTCATCGCCGCGGCCGGACACGGCGAGCATTTCGGGCACGGCCTCGGCCACGGTGTCGGCCTGGAGATCCACGAGGCGCCCGGCCTCGGACCGACCGGCACGGGTAAACTGGAAGATCGGATGCCGGTGACCGTGGAGCCCGGGGTGTATCTCGAGGGCCGGGGCGGTGTCCGCATCGAAGACACGCTCGTCGTCCGGTCATCCGGACCCGAGTTGCTCACCATGACGACCAAGGACCTACTCGTCCTGTAGGAGACGCATCCCCGTGGCCACCACGAACGAACTGAAGAACGGCATGACCCTCGATCTCGACGGCGCGCTGTGGAACGTCGTCGCGTTCCAGCACGTGAAGCCGGGCAAGGGCGGGGCGTTCGTCCGGACGACCCTGAAGAACGTCCTGACCGGCAAGGTGGTCGACAAGACCTTCAACGCCGGGGTCCGCGTCGACGTCGCAACCGTCGACAAGCGGTCGATGACCTACCTCTACCGCGACGGCGCCGACTTCGTCTTCATGGACGCCGAGACCTACGACCAGGTGCACGTGTCCGACGACACCGTGGCCGGCGGCGCCGACTACCTGCTGGACAACGCCGAGGTCACCATCGCGGTGCACGACTCGACCCCGCTCTACGTCGAGCTGCCGACCAGCGTCGAGCTCACGATCTCCCAGACCGACCCCGGCCTGCAGGGCGACCGGTCCACCGGCGGGACGAAACCGGCCACCCTCGAGACCGGCGCGACGATCCAGGTGCCGCTCTTCGTCGGGACCGGCGAGAAGGTCAAGGTCGACACCCGCGACGGGCGCTACCTCGGCAGGGTGTCCAGCTAGATGACGGCCCGTCGTAAGGCCCGCAAGCGGGCGCTGGACCTGCTCTACGAGTCCGACCTGCGCGGCACCGACCCGCTGTCCACCACCGCCGAACGGGTGGCCGCGGCCGACCCGCCCGTGTCCGACTACGCGGTCACCCTGGTCGAAGGCGTGGTCCGCGAGCGGGACCGCATCGACGAGACCATCGCGACCTACGCCGAAGGCTGGAGCCTGGCCCGGATGCCCGCCGTCGACCGCACGCTGCTGCGACTCGCGGTCTATGAGCTGATGTGGCGCGACGAGGTGCCCGACGGCGTCGCGATCGACGAGGCGGTGGAGCTCGCCAAGACGCTGTCCACCGACGACTCGCCGCGCTTCGTCAACGGCGTGCTCGGCCGCATCGCCCGGGCCAAGCCGCAGCCCGGCCCGGTCGGCGGCTGACCGGCTACTCCGCGACGGCGTCGCGGGCGTCGGAGGTCAGCACACCCCAGGCGATCAGGCGCTCGGTGAGCTCGCCGGGGGACAGGTCGTAGATGATCGCCAGCGAGCGCACATCCTCGGCGCGGATCGACAGCACGCGACCGTTGTAGTCGCCGCGCTGGCTCTGGATCGCGGCGGCATAGCGTGCCAGCGGACCCACGTGCGCGGCCGGCAGGTGGCCCAGCCGCTCGAGGTCGATCACGACCCGCTCCGACGGCCCGGCGGCCGAGGACTGGCGGGCCTCCGGCAGCAGCTCGCTGACCGGTACGCCGTAGAAGTCCGCCAGCTCGGCCAGCTTCTGCACGGTCACCGCACGGTCACCGCGCTCGTAGGATCCGACGACGACGGCCTTCCACCTGCCCTCGGACTTGTTCTCCACACCGTGCAGCGACAACCCCTGCTGCGTGCGGATGGCCCGCAGGCGCGCCCCGAGCGACCTCGCGTATTCACTGCTCATCCTCGGTTGCTCCCGTCGCGTACGTCCGTGGGCACACGGCCCACTGGATCATCGTATCTCCCCATGACTACGGAGCGTGACCGTACGGGGAAATACCACCGTCGGTCAAGGGTCGATTGGCCAACTGGGTAAATGACGGCCCGGACTGCTACGGTTCGAGCGGTCGACATCCTTTAACGACCCGTCCCGTGAGGCGGGGAAGGAGGTCCGCAATGACACCTGTCTCGCACCCGGATCACCCGGGAGAGCGACCGTCCGGCCCACCGGCCCGCGATCTGCTCGACGCGGCCGACGTGGGCCGCGTGATCGATCGCATCGCCCACCAGATCATCGAGAAGACCAGCGGCGCGCAGGACACCGCCCTGGTCGGCATCCCGACCCGCGGCGCACCGCTCGCCCGCCGGCTCGCGGCCCGCATCCGGGCCTTCACCGGGATCGAGGTCCCGGTCGGCTCGCTCGACGTCACCCTCTACCGCGACGACCTCCGGCTGCGCGGCGTCCGGCCGCTGGAGCCGACCGCCGAGCCGGCCGGCGGGGTCGACGGCACGCTGGTGGTCCTCGTCGACGACGTGCTCTTCTCCGGCCGGACCGTGCGGGCCGCGCTCGACGCGCTCGGCGAACTCGGCCGGCCCCGTGCGGTGCAGCTCGCTGTCCTCGTCGACCGCGGTCACCGCGAACTGCCGATCCGGGCCGACTACGTCGGCAAGAACATCCCCACCGCGGTGGACGAGAGCGTGCACGTTCGTCTTGCCGAGGTCGACGGTGTCGACGGGGTGTCCCTCGGCGGTCCCGACCGGGGAGGTCTGCGATGAAACACCTGCTCTCGGCCGGCGACCTCGACCACGAGGCGGCGCTGCTCGTCCTCGACACCGCCGAGGAGTTGGCGCGGGTCGCCGACCGTCCGGTGAAGAAGCTCCCCACCCTGCGCGGGCGGACCGTCGTCAACCTCTTCTTCGAGGATTCGACCCGCACCCGGATCTCCTTCGAGGCTGCGGCGAAGCGACTCTCCGCCGATGTCATCAACTTCTCCGCCAAGGGGTCGAGCGTCTCCAAGGGCGAGAGCCTCAAGGACACCGCGATGACACTGGAGGCGATGGGCGCCGACGCCGTGGTCGTCCGGCACGCCGCCTCCGGCGCGCCGCACCGGCTGGCCACCAGCGGCTGGATCGGCGGACACGTCATCAACGCCGGCGACGGCACCCACGAGCACCCCACCCAGGCCCTCCTCGACGCGTTCACGATGCGGCGTCGGCTCTGCGGCGGGCGCGGCGACCTCACCGGTCGGCAGGTCGCCGTCGTCGGCGACGTACTGCACAGCCGGGTGGCCCGCTCCAACGTGCTGTTGCTGCACACCCTGGGCGCCGAGGTGACCCTGGTCGCCCCGCCGACCCTGCTGCCGGTGGCCGTCGACTCCTGGCCGTGTGAGACGGCGTACGACCTCGACAGCGTGCTACCGAAGTGCGACGCCGTGATGATGCTGCGGGTGCAGCGGGAACGGATGAACGACGCCTTCTTCCCCACCGCCCGGGAGTACTCGCGCCGCTACGGCCTCGACGCCAGGAGGATGGCGATGCTTCCCGACCACGCGATCGTCATGCACCCGGGCCCGATGATCCGCGGCATGGAGATCACCCCGGCGGTCGCGGACTCGGCGCGGTCGACCATCGTGGAGCAGGTGACGAACGGAGTGAGCGTGCGGATGGCGGTGCTCTACCTGCTGCTCGGCGGCGGGCGTACGACGGTCGAGTCGGCATGACGGGACCGACGCCGACAACGACGACGCAGGAGTGGCTGCTGCGCGGGGTGCGGCCCTACGGCGAGGAGCCGGTCGACCTGCTGCTGCGCGACGGCGTGATCGCTGCGGTCGGCCGGGGACTGTCCGCGCCCGGCGCGCAGCGGATCGACGCCGACGGGCTGGTGGCACTGCCCGGACTGGTCGACCTGCACACCCACCTCCGCGAGCCCGGCCGCGAGGACGCCGAGACCGTCGAGACGGGCAGCCGCGCCGCCGCGCTGGGCGGCTACACCGCCGTACACGCCATGGCCAACACCGAACCGGTCGCCGACACCGCCGGCGTCGTCGAGCAGGTGTGGCGGCTCGGCCGGGAGGCCGGTCTCGTCGACGTCCTGCCGGTGGGCGCGGTCACCATCGGGCTGGCCGGCGTCCGGCTCGCCGAGCTCGGCGCGATGGCCGACTCCGCCGCCCGGGTGCGGATCTTCTCCGACGACGGGCAGTGCGTCTCCGACGCGGTGCTCATGCGCCGGGCGCTGGAATACGTCAAGGCGTTCGACGGGGTCATCGCCCAGCACGCCCAGGAGCCCCGGCTCACCGAGGGTGCCCAGATGAACGAGGGCGAGCTCTCCGGCATCCTCGGTCTGCAGGGCTGGCCGGCCGTGGCCGAGGAGACGATCATCGCCCGCGACGCGCTGCTGGCCGCCCACGTCGGCTCCCGGCTGCACATCTGCCACGTCTCCACGGCGGGATCGGTCGAGATCATCCGGTGGGCCAAGGCCAAGGGCGCCCGGGTCACCGCCGAGGTCACGCCGCACCACCTGCTGCTCACCGATCAGCTGGCGACGAGCTACGACCCCGCCTTCAAGGTCAACCCGCCGCTGCGGACCGCCGCCGACGTCGAGGCGATGCGGGCCGGCCTCGCCGACGGGACGATCGACGCCGTGGCGACCGACCACGCGCCGCACACCCCGGAGGCCAAGGACTGCGAGTGGGACGAGGCATCTCCCGGGATGCTCGGCCTGCAGACCGCGCTGTCCGTCGTGATCGAGACCATGATCGAGACCGGCGCGCTGGACTGGCGCGGAGTGGCCGAGCGCATGTCCGGCCGGCCGGCCCGGATCGCCCGGCTCGACGGCCACGGTGGTCCGCTCGAGGAGGGCACCGCGGCCAATGTGCTGCTCGTCGACCCGCAGGTGCGGGCGACGGTCGACCCGACCGAGCTCGCCAGTGTCAGCCGCAACACGCCGTACGCCGGGATGACGCTGCCGGGCCGGGTGATGGCGACGTTCCTGCGCGGGACCGCGACGGTGCTCGACGGGAAGGCGACCCGGTGAGCGGCCCCGTGAGCGGCCGGGTGCGTGATCCGGCTCTGCTGGTGCTCGAGGACGGCCGCACCTTCAGCGGCGACAGCTACGGCGCGGCCGGGGAGACCTTCGGCGAGGCGGTGTTCGCGACCGGGATGACCGGCTACCAGGAAACGCTCACCGACCCGTCGTACCACCGGCAGGTCGTCATCCAGACCGCCCCGCACATCGGCAACACCGGGGTCAACGACGAGGACCCGGAGTCGGCCCGGATCTGGGTGGCCGGCTACGTCGTCCGCGACCCGGCCCGGCGGCCCTCCTCATGGCGATCCCGGCGCGGCCTCGACGAGGAGCTCACCGCGCAGCGGATCGTCGGCATCGCCGGCATCGACACCCGCGCGCTCACCCGGCACCTGCGCGAACGCGGCGCGATGCGGATCGGCATCTCCACCGTCGAGAGCGATCCGGAAGCGCTGCTGGAGCGGGTGCAGGCCAGCCCCGGCATGCTCGGTGCCGACCTCACCGACGAGGTCACCACCGCGAGCCCCTACGTCGTCCCGGCGGTCGGTGAAACCCGGTTCCGGGTGGCGGCGATCGACCTCGGCATCAAGGCGATGACCCCGCGCCGGCTCGCCGAGCGCGGCGTCGAGACCCACGTGCTGCCCGCGGGGTCGAGCCTGGACGACGTGCTCGCCGTCGCACCGGACGGCGTCTTCCTGGCCAACGGCCCGGGCGACCCGGCCGCGGCCGAGCGCGCGGTGCGGCTCACCCGCGAGGTGCTCGACCGCCGCATCCCGCTGTTCGGCATCTGTTTCGGCAACCAGGTGCTCGGCCGGGCCCTGGGTTTCGGCACCTACAAGCTGCGCTACGGCCACCGCGGGATCAACCAGCCGGTCGCCGAGCGGTCCACCGGTCGGGTCGAGATCACCGCGCACAACCACGGCTTCGCCGTCGACGCGCCACTCGACGGGCCGACGCAGACGCCCTACGGCCGGGCCGAGGTGAGCCATGTGTGCCTCAACGACCAGGTCGTCGAGGGCCTGCGCTGCCTCGACGTGCCGGCCTTCTCGGTGCAGTACCACCCGGAGGCGGCGGCCGGCCCGCACGACGCCGAGCATCTCTTCGCGCGGTTCGCCGCGCTGATGGACGGAGGCCGCTGATGCCCCGGCGTACCGACATCGAGCACGTGCTGGTCATCGGGTCCGGCCCGATCGTCATCGGCCAGGCCTGCGAATTCGACTACTCCGGCACCCAGGCGTGCCGCGTGCTGCGTGCCGAGGGGCTGCGGGTCAGCCTGGTCAACAGCAACCCGGCGACGATCATGACCGACCCGGAGTTCGCCGACGCCACCTACGTCGAGCCGCTCACCCCGGAGTTCGTAGAGCAGGTCATCGCCAAGGAACGTCCCGACGCGCTGCTGGCCACGCTCGGCGGGCAGACCGCACTCAACATCGCGGTCACCCTGCACGAACGCGGTGTCCTCGAGCAGTACGGCGTGGAGCTCATCGGCGCCGACGTCGAGGCGATCCAGCGCGGCGAGGACCGGCAGCGGTTCAAGGACATCGTGCGGTCGGTCGGCGGCGAGGTGCCGGACTCCGCGGTCTGCCGCAGCATCGACACCGTCCTGGAAGCGGCCGCGACGTTCGGTTACCCGCTCGTGGTCCGGCCGTCCTACACGATGGGCGGCTCCGGGTCGGGCATGGCCCACGACGAGGCCGACCTGCGCCGGATCGCCGCCGCCGGCCTGGCCGCCAGCCCGGTGCACGAGGTGCTCATCGAGCAGAGCGTGCTCGGCTGGAAGGAGTTCGAGCTCGAACTCATGCGCGACCGGCACGACAACGTCGTGGTGGTCTGCTCGATCGAGAACGTCGACGCGATGGGCGTGCACACCGGCGACTCGGTGACCGTCGCGCCGGCGCTGACCCTCACCGACCGCGAATACCAGCGGATGCGCGACCTGGGGATCGAGGTGCTGCGGGCGGTCGGCGTCGACACCGGCGGGTGCAACATCCAGTTCGCCGTACACCCGCAGACCGGGCGGCTGGTCGTCATCGAGATGAACCCGCGGGTCTCCCGGTCCAGTGCGCTGGCCTCCAAGGCGACCGGCTTCCCGATCGCGAAGATCGCCGCGAAGCTGGCCATCGGCTACGCCCTCGACGAGATCCCCAACGACATCACCGGCGAGACGCCCGCGTCGTTCGAGCCGACCCTGGACTACGTCGTGGTGAAGGTGCCGCGGTTCGCGTTCGAGAAGTTCCCCGGCGCCGACCCGGAGCTCACCACGACGATGAAGTCCGTCGGCGAGGCCATGGCGCTCGGCCGCAACTTCAGCGAGGCCCTCGGCAAGGCGTTGCGTTCGATGGAGACCGCGGCATCCGGATTCTGGACCCGGCCCGATCCCGAGGGCGGCACCCGGGCGGACACCGTCGACGCCCTGCGTACGCCGCACGACGGCCGGCTCTACACCGTCGAGCGCGCGCTGCGGCTGGGCGCGAGCATCGAGGAGGTCAGCGACGCCAGCGGCATCGACCCGTGGTTCGTCGACCAGATCGCCGCGCTGGTCGAACTCCGCGACGACGTCGAGGGCGCGCCGGCGCTGACCCCCGACCTGCTCCGTCGCGCCAAGCGGGCCGGCTGTTCCGACCGGCAGATCGCGGCGCTGCGCCCCGAACTGGCCGGGGAGGCCGGCGTCCGGGCGTTGCGGCACCGCCTCGGCATCCGCCCGGTCTACAAGACCGTCGACACCTGCGCGGCCGAATTCGCCGCGCGTACGCCGTATCACTACTCCTCCTACGACGAGGAGACCGAGGTCGAGCCGGGCGACCGGCCCAAGGTGCTGATCCTCGGCAGTGGGCCCAACCGGATCGGGCAGGGCATCGAGTTCGACTACTCCTGCGTGCACGCCGCGATGGAGCTGCGCGCCGCCGGCTTCGAGTCGGTCATGGTCAACTGCAACCCCGAGACCGTCTCCACCGACTACGACACCTCCGACCGGCTCTACTTCGAGCCGCTCACCCTGGAGGACGTGCTCGAGGTGGTCGCCGCGGAGCAGACCTCCGGGACGGTGGCCGGGGTGATCTGCCAGCTCGGCGGGCAGACGCCGCTCGGTCTCGCGCAGGCGCTGAAGGACGCCGGTGTGCCGATCGTCGGCACCCCGCCCGAGGCGATCCACCTGGCGGAGGACCGCGGCTCGTTCGGCCGGGTCCTGCAGAAGGCCGGGCTGCCGGCACCGAAGTTCGGGACCGCGACCTCCTACGCCGAGGCCAAGGCGATCGCCGACGAGATCGGCTACCCGGTGCTGGTCCGCCCGTCCTACGTGCTCGGCGGGCGAGGCATGGAGATCGTCTACGACGACGAGACCCTGCGTTCCTACATCGCCCGGGCCACCGAGGTCTCCCCGGAGCATCCGGTCCTGGTCGACCGGTTCCTCGAGGACGCCATCGAGATCGACGTCGACGCGCTCTACGACGGCGCCGAGCTCTACCTCGGCGGGGTCATGGAACACATCGAGGAGGCCGGGATCCACTCCGGCGACTCGGCCTGCGCGCTGCCGCCGATCACCCTGGGGGAGAGCGACGTCGAGCTGGTACGCCGGTCGACGGTCGCCATCGCGGCCGGGGTCGGGGTCCGCGGGCTGCTCAACGTGCAGTACGCGCTCAAGGACGACGTGCTCTACGTCCTGGAGGCCAACCCGCGCGCGTCACGCACGGTGCCGTTCGTGTCCAAGGCGACCGCGGTGCCGCTGGCGAAGGCGGCCGCGCGGATCGCGCTGGGCGCGGAGATCGCGCAGCTGCGCGAGGAGGGGCTGCTGCCGGCGTCCGGCGACGGGGGCGACCTGCCCGACGACGCGCCGATCGCGGTCAAGGAGGCGGTGCTGCCGTTCCACCGGTTCCACACCGTCGAGGGGCACGGCATCGACACCATCCTCGGCCCGGAGATGAAGTCCACCGGCGAGGTCATGGGCATCGACGCGGTGTTCGGTACGGCGTTCGCCAAGTCCCAGGCCGCCGCCTACGGCTCGCTGCCCACCAAGGGCCGGCTCTTCGTCAGCGTCGCCAACCGTGACAAGCGGGCGATCATCTTCCCGGTCAAGCGGCTGGCCGACCTCGGCTTCGAGGTGCTGGCGACCGCCGGAACGGCGAAGGTCCTGCGGCGGCACGGCATCGACGCCCAGATCGTCGGCAAGTACAGCGACGGCCCGGGCAACTGCGTGGAGCGGATCCTGGCCGGTGACGTCGACCTCGTGGTCAACACCCCGTTCGGCAGCCCGGGCAACGCCGGGCCCCGCCTGGACGGCTACGAGATCCGCACCGCGGCGGTCAATACGGCGATTCCCTGTATCACCACGGTCCAGGGTGCGGCAGCATGCGTGCAGGGGATCGAAGCGATGCTCCGGGGGGACGTCGGCGTCCGGTCGCTGCAGGAGATGCACGAGGCGATGCGCACCCGTCGGGATGAAGGGGGGAACTGATGCCGCCGGTACAGGTCCGTGGCGAGGTGCTCACCCGCAAGCGGGTCGGCGCCTACCACCTGATGACCCTCATCGCGCCGGGCATCGCCGAGGCGTCCCGACCGGGACAGTTCGTCTCCCTCGCCGTCGGGGGCGCCTCGAGCGGGATGATGCTGCGCCGGGCCTTCGCGATCTACTCCGCCACCCCGGCCGGCGTCTACGGCGGCACCGTGCAGTTCGTCGTCGCGGTCCGCGGCCCCGGCACGGCGTGGCTGGCCGGCCTTCGCCAGGGCGACCAGGTCGACGTCGTAGGGCCGCTGGGGGCGCCGTACCGGCTGCCGGCCCGGCCGGTGACCGCGGTGCTCGTCGGCGGCGGCTACGGCAGTGCCTCGTTGTTCCCGCTGGCCGAGAGCCTGCGGGCACGGGAATGCCGGGTCGACTTCGTGCTGGGCGCGTCCACCGCGGAGCGGCTCTTCGGCGAGCTCGAGGCCAAGCGGGCGGCGACCAGCATCGAGGTCACCACCGATGACGGCAGCTCCGGGCGGCAGGGCATCGTCTCCGACGTCCTGCCCGAGGTGATCGAGCGCTCCGGCGCCGGCGTGATCTACGCCTGCGGCCCGATGGGGATGCTCAAGGCCTGCGGCGACATCGCCGCGTCCTACGACGTGCCGTGCCAGGCGGCCGTCGAGGAGTCCATGGCCTGCGGAATCGGGGTGTGCATGACCTGCGTGCTGCCGGTCATCGGCGACGACCAGGTCACCCGGATGGTGCGGTCCTGCGTCGAGGGCCCGGTGTTCCCCGCGGACCGGGTGCGCTGGGACGACATCGGCACCGTGCCGGTCGACGCGCTCGGTGCCGGCTCCTCCGACGTCGCCGTGACGAAGGGACGCTGATGGCGCAGCCCGAGATCGCCGCCGCGCCCGCGGTCGACATGTCGACCCGCCTCGGCCAGGTGCGGATGCCCAACCCGGTGTTCACCGCATCCGGGTGCGCCGCCGCCGGGCGCGAACTCGATCAGTTCTTCGACGTCGCCGACCTCGGCGGCATCGTCACCAAGTCGGTCATGCTCCGGCCGCGGGCCGGCCGGCCCACGCCGCGGATGGCCGAGACCGCCTCGGGGATGCTCAACTCCATCGGCCTGCAAGGGCCGGGGATCGAGGCCTTCTGCGACTCCGACCTGCCCTGGCTCGTCGAGCGGGGCGCGCGCGCCGTGGTGAGCATCGCCGGCACCAGCGTCGAGGAATACGCCGAGCTCGCCCGGCGGCTGCGCTGGCAGCAGGGCGTGGCGATGCTCGAGGTCAACATCTCCTGCCCCAATGTCGAGGACCGCGGCCACGTCTTCGCCTGCGACCCGGGGGCGGCGTCCGCCGTGATCCGCGCCGTCCGGGCCGAGACCAACCGCGGCGTGCCGCTGTTCGCGAAGCTCTCGCCGGACGTCACCGACATCGTCGGGATCGCACGGGCCTGCGTGGAGTCCGGCGCCGACGGGCTGTCCCTGATCAACACCATGCTCGGCGCGGCGATCGACACCGACACGATGCGCCCGGTGCTCGCCGGGGTCACCGGTGGACTGTCCGGCCCGGCGATCAGGCCGGTCGCGGTGCGCTGCGTCTGGCAGGTGCACGAGGCGCTGCCCGACGTCCCGATCCTCGGGATGGGCGGCATCCTCACCGGGCTCGACGCGCTGCAGTTCGTCCTCGCCGGCGCGTCCGCGGTGTCGGTCGGCACGGCGGTCTTCCACGACCCGCACGCCCCGATGCGGGTGCTCAGCGAGCTGCGCAACGCCCTCGCCGAGCGCGGTTTCGCGAAGTTCTCCGACGCCGTCGGTCATGCCCACCGGCCGGTCGAGCCGGTGCAGCAGGCCGCCACCGCCGCCGAGCCGGTGCCGGAGAACGAGTGAGCTCGTTCGGTTCGCGGCTGCTCTCGGCGCTGGCCGAGCGGGGACCGCTGTGTGTCGGGATCGACCCGCACCCGGGCCTGCTGCGGTCCTGGGGACTCGACGACGACGTCGACGGACTCGAGCGGTTCAGCCGCGGGGTGGTCGACGCCCTGGCCGCGGACGTCGCCGTGTTGAAGCCGCAGTCGGCCTTCTTCGAGCGGTTCGGTGCGAAGGGGATCGCGGTCCTCGAGCAGGTCGTCGCCGACGCCCGCGCGGCCGGTGCGCTGGTGCTGCTCGACGTCAAACGCGGCGACATCGGCAGCACCGTCGCGGCGTACGCCGCCGCCTACCTCGATCCGTCGGGTCCGCTCGCGGCCGATGCCGTGACCGCGAGCCCCTACCTCGGTTACGGCGCGCTCTCGCCGCTCGTCGAGACCGCCCGCGAGCATGACCGGGGTGTCTTCGTCCTCGCGCTGACCTCCAACCCGGAGGGCGCGTCGGTGCAGCGCGCGGTGACCGGCGACTCCACCGTCGCGCAGCAGATCGTCGACGCCGCCGCCGCGGACAACGCCGCGGCGGCACCGCTCGGACCGGTCGGGGTGGTCATCGGTGCGACCGTCGGCACGCTCGGCGTCGACGTGTCGGCGCTGCACGGTCCGGTGCTCGTGCCCGGCCTCGGCGCGCAGGGCGGAACGCCCGCCGACCTGCGGCGACTCTTCGGGACGATGCCCGGGGTGCTCCCATCCGCATCGCGTTCCGTGCTGGGCGCAGGACCCGACCCGATCGCGCTGCTCACCGCCGCGCGCGTTCAGGTCGACGATCTGCACGCCGCCGGGATCGGCGTCCAAACGCACGTGTAGTGCGTTTGTCCGTTGGCGACGGGTGCGGCACGTTGCCGGTCCGCGACGATAATCGCTAGGTTGCCTTCAACGGAACCGACGAGCCGAAGCGAGGTGACCTGTGGCTTTGCCGCCGCTGACCGCCGAGCAGCGGGCGGCCGCCCTGCAGAAGGCCGCTGCCGTACGCCGGGCCCGCGCCGAGCTCAAGGACCGCCTCAAACGCAACGGCACCTCCCTCGACAGCGTGCTCGAAGCCGGCGAGACCGACGAGGTCGTCGGCAAGATGCGCGTATCGGAGGTGCTGGAATCGTTGCCCGGTGTCGGCAAGGTCCGGGCCCAGCAGATCATGCAACGCCTCGACATCGCGCCGACCCGGCGCCTGCGCGGGCTCGGCGCCAACCAGCGCCGCGCGCTGCAGCGCGAGTTCACGTCGGACCGGGCCTGACCCCGGGTGGCCGGGTGACGGCCCTCACCGTGCTCTCCGGGCCGTCGGCCGTCGGCAAGGACACGGTCATCGCCGAGGTTCGCCGGCGCCATCCGCACATCTGGGTCTCCGTCTCCGCGACGACCCGACGGCCGCGACCGGGGGAGACCGACGGCGTCGAGTACTTCTTCGTCGACCGGGAGCGGTTCGCGCAGATGGTTGCCGAGGGCGACCTGCTCGAGCACGCCGAATACGCCGGCAACCTCTACGGCACGCCGCGGCAGGCGGTCGAGAGCCGCCTCGCCACGGGAACCCCGGTCCTGCTGAAGATCGATCTGCAGGGCGCCCGGCAGGTCCGGGCGGCCAAACCGGACGCCCAACTGGCCTTCCTCACCCCGCCGTCCTGGGAGGAGTTGGAGCGCCGGCTGCTCGGCCGCGCCACCGAACCGGACGAGGCGCAGCGGGCCCGGCTGGAGCTCGCCCGGGTGGAGCTCGCGGCCGAGAAGGAGTTCGACGTGGTGATCGTCAACCGCGATGTCGGGCGGGCCGCCGACGAGTTGGTAGCATTGGTGTCGAATCCCGTTCGTTGACTCCGGTCGCCCCCGCGCGGGTGGCGGCCGAACCGTGAGAAGGCTGGTCCGAGTTGTCCGGAATCGTCGCTACGCCCGAGGGCATCACCAAGCCGCCGATCGACGAGCTGCTCACCCACGCCAGCTCGAAGTACGGCCTGGTGATCTACGCCGCCAAGCGGGCCCGGCAGATCAACTCCTACTACAGCCAGCTCGGTGAGGGCCTGCTCGAATACGTCGGCCCGCTGGTCGAGACCGCGCCGCAGGAGAAGGCGCTGTCCATCGCCCTGCGCGAGATCGACGCCGGCCTGCTCACCTACGAGCAGGCGGCGGAGGCCTGAGCGAGCCCCGGTGACGCCGCCGCGGGTCGTCCTGGGGGTGGCCGGCGGCATCGCGGCCTACAAGGCCGCCGAGCTGTGCCGACGGCTCACCGAGGACGGCCTGAGCGTCCGCGTCGTCCCGACCGAGGGCGCCCTGCACTTCGTCGGCGAAGCCACCTGGGCGGCGCTGTCCGGGAACCCCGTCACCACCGACGTCTGGTCCGACGTCCATGACGTCCCGCATGTGCGGCTCGGCCGGGAGGCCGACCTGGTCGTCGTCGCTCCGGCGACCGCCGACCTGCTCGCCCGGGCCACCGCCGGACGAGCGAACGACCTGCTGACGGCCACCCTGCTCACCGCACGCTGTCCGGTCCTCTACGCCCCGGCGATGCACACCGAGATGTGGGAGCACCCGGCGACCCGGGCTAACGTCGCGACCCTGCGTTCCCGCGGCGCCGTGGTGCTCGATCCCGCCGTGGGCCGGCTGACCGGCCCGGACACCGGCCGTGGTCGGCTGCCCGATCCCGACGCGATCGCCGCGGTCGCCCGCCGACTCCTCGCCCGCGGCTTGCAGCCGCCCGATCTCACCGGGCGCCGGGTGGTCATCACCGCCGGCGGCACCCGCGAGCACCTCGACCCGGTGCGGTTCCTCGGCAACAACTCCTCCGGCCGGCAGGGCTACGCCTTCGCCTCGACCGCCGCCGCCCGCGGGGCCGCGGTGACGCTCGTCGCCGCCAACGTCAGCCTGCCCGACCCCGCCGGCGTCGACCTCGTCCGGGTGACCAGCACCGAGGAGCTGCGTACCGCCGTACTCGCCGCCGCCGAGGGCGCCGACGCGGTGGTCATGGCCGCCGCCCCGGCCGACTTCCGACCCGCGTCGTACTCCCCGTCGAAGATCAAGAAGACCGGCGACGCGGACCCGGCGCCCCTCGTGCTGACGCGGACACCGGACGTCGCGGCCGAGGTGGGCCGAAAGACCGGCCCCGGCCGGCTGCTGGTCGTCTTCGCCGCCGAGACCATGGCGGCGGCCCACGACGCCCTGACCAGCGCCGCGGCGAAGTTGGCCGCCAAGAACGCCGACCTGATCGTCGTCAACGACGTCTCAGACGGTGCTGTGTTCGGCGCGACCGGCAACGCGGTGACCGTGCTGGACGCCGACGGTGTCGTGGCAGAGATCGGACTTCGGCCCAAGGAAGAGGTCGCCGACGCGGTGTGGGACCTGCTCCTGCCGCGCTGGGCGTCCGCCTCCCGACCCGACCGGTAGACTTCCGCGCGACGTTGTCCCCGGCCTACTTCGGCCCAGTTCACCAGGAGTCCCGTGTCCCGGCGTCTGTTCACCTCCGAGTCCGTCACCGAAGGCCATCCGGACAAGATCGCCGACGCGATCTCGGACTCGATCCTCGATGCCCTGCTCGAGCAGGACACCCGGAGCCGGGTCGCGGTCGAGACCCTGATCACGACCGGCCAGGTCCACGTCGCCGGCGAGGTGACGACCGAGGCCTACGCCGACATCCCGGCGATCGTGCGCAACCGCATCCTCGAGGTCGGCTACGACTCGTCGAAGAAGGGATTCGACGGCGCCTCCTGCGGGGTCAGCGTCTCGATCGGCTCCCAGTCGCCGGACATCGCTCAGGGCGTCGACGCCGCCTACGAGGCGCGGCGCGGGGAGAGCGTCGAGGACGCACTCGACCGCCAGGGCGCGGGTGATCAGGGGCTGATGTTCGGCTACGCCTGCGAGGACACCCCCGAGTTGATGCCGTTGCCGATCGCACTGGCGCACCGGCTCGCGCAGCGGCTGACCGCGGTCCGCAAGGGCGGCACCGTGCCCTACCTGCGCCCGGACGGCAAGACCCAGGTGACGATCGAGTACGACGGGCACCGCCCGGTCCGCCTCGACACCGTCGTCGTCTCCAGCCAGCACGCCGCCGACATCGACCTCGACACGCTGCTGTCTCCGGACATCGTCGAGCACGTGATCGAGCCGGAGATCGCCAACCTCGATCTCGACACCACCGGCTACCGGCTGCTGGTCAACCCGACCGGCCGGTTCGAGATCGGCGGCCCGATGGGTGACGCCGGGCTCACCGGCCGCAAGATCATCGTCGACACCTACGGCGGCATGGCCCGCCACGGCGGCGGTGCCTTCTCCGGCAAGGACCCGTCGAAGGTGGACCGGTCCGCCTGCTACGCGATGCGCTGGGTGGCGAAGAACGTCGTCGCCGCGGGCCTGGCGTCCCGGTGCGAGGTGCAGGTGGCCTACGCGATCGGCAAGGCGCAGCCGGTCGGCCTGTTTGTGGAGACGTTCGGCACCGAGCGGGTCGCCGCGGACAAGATCGCCGACGCCGTCGGCGAGGTGTTCGACCTGCGCCCCGCCGCGCTGATCCGCGACCTCGACCTGCTCCGGCCGATCTACGCCAAGACCGCCGCCTACGGGCACTTCGGGCGGGAGCTGCCCGAGTTCACCTGGGAGCGCACCGACCGGGCCGACCAGCTGAAGAAGATCGCGACCGGCTGATCGGCGCGATGTCCGGGTCGTCTGATAGACCCGGCCGGTGAGTACGCGGCGCACCAGCCCGCGGACCCGGGAGCCGGCCGAGCACGACCCGATCGCCCGGCTGTGCGTCGACGTACCGCTGGCCCACCTCGACCGGCTGTTCGACTACCAGGTCCCGGCCGACCTCGACGAGTCGGTCGTACCCGGCTCACGGGTGCGGGTGCGGTTCTCCGGAGCGCTGGTCGACGCCGTCGTCCTCGCCCGCACCGCGGCCAGCGAGCACGCCGGCCGGCTGTCCTACGTCGACCGGTCGGTGTCCGCCGAGCCCGTGCTCTCGCCGGAGATCGCCCGGCTCGCCCGCTCGGTGGCCGACCGCTACGCCGGCTCGCTGACCGACGTGCTCCGGCTCGCCCTGCCGCCCCGGCACGCCCGGGTCGAGGCCGAAAAGCCCGGCGAGCCGGCATCCGCACCCGAGCCGCCCGACGCCGCCGGATGGAGCCGGTACGGCGCCGGCCCGGCCTTCCTGCGGGCGATCGCCGAAGGGCGCCCGGCCCGCGCGGTCTGGTCGGCGCTGCCCGGGGAGGACTGGCCGGCCCGGATCGCGGAGGCGGTGCGCGCCGCACTCGCGGTCGGGCGCGGGGCCGTCGTCGTCGTCCCCGACCACCGCGACCTCGACCGGGTCGACGCGGCGTTCGGCGTCGTCCTCGGCCCGGCCCGGCACGTCGCGCTGTCGGCCGACCTCGGCCCGGCCGAGCGCTACCGGCGGTGGCTGGCCGTGCGCCGCGGCGGCGTCCGGGCGGTGGTCGGCACCCGCGCCGCGTCGTTCGCCCCCGTCGCCGACCTCGGGCTCGTCGTGATCTGGGACGACGGCGACGACCTGCACGACGAGCCCCGCGCCCCCTACCCGCACGCCCGTGAGGTGCTCGTCGCCCGCGCGCACCTCGCCAACGCCTGCGCTCTCCTCGCCGGCGGCGCCCGCACCGCAGAGGCCCAGTTGCTCGTCGACTCCGGGTGGGCGCACGAGATCGCGGCCGACCGGGCGGAGGTACGCCGCAGCGCACCCCGGGTCGTGCCGGCCGGCGACGACATCGAACTGCTCCGCGACGCGGCGGCGCGCAGTGCGCGGCTGCCGACCGTCGCCCTGCGCTCCGCCCGCGCCGCGCTCGGCTCCGGCGCGCCGGTGCTGGTGCAGGTGCCGCGCCGCGGCTATGCACCGGCGCTCGCCTGCGACAACTGCCGGGCCCCGGCCCGGTGCACCACCTGCCGGGGTCCGCTCGCCACGACCTCGGGCCATGCCATGCCCAGCTGCCGGTGGTGTGGCCGGCTCGCCGGCGGATGGCGCTGCCCGACCTGCGACGGCACCCGGCTGCGGGCCACGGTGGTCGGGGCCCGGCGTACCGCGGAGGAGCTCGGCCGGGCCTTCCCCGATGTGCCGGTCCGCACCTCGGGACGCGACGGCATCCTCGACACCGTCTCAGCCGGTCCGGCACTGGTCGTGGCCACGCCGGGCGCCGAGCCGCTCGCCGAGGGCGGTTACGGCGCTGCGCTGCTGCTCGACGCGTGGGCGATGCTCACCCGGCCAGACCTGCGCGCCGCCGAGGAGACGCTGCGCCGGTGGGCCAATGCGGCGGCGCTGGTGCGGTCGGCGCCGGCCGGCGGCACGGTGGTGGTGGTCGCCGACGGCGGGCTGCCGGTCGTCCAGGCGTTGCTGCGCTGGGACATGGCTGGCTACGCCGCCCGCGAACTTGCCGAGCGCGCCGACCTCGGCTTCCCCCCGGCCACCCGGATGGCGAGCCTCACCGGTCTGCCGGACGCGGTGGCCGACCTGGTCGCGGCCGCGCGACTGCCCGACTCCGCCGAGCTGCTCGGCCCGGTGCCGGTCGATCCGCCGGGTGCGCCGGCGTCGACGGGGACGCCGACGCCTGCGCTGGAGCGGTTGCTGGTGCGGGTGCCGCGCCGGGACGGTGCGGCGCTGGCCGCTGCGCTGCACGCCGCCGCCGGGGTGCGCAGTGCGCGCAAGGCCCCGGACCCGGTGCGGGTGCGGCTCGATCCGGCCGAGCTGGGGTGATCGGTCCCGCGTGCGCCCGGCCCTGGCACAGTGGGCTCCGGCCGGCCGAGCGGCGGCCGGGACGCATCGGGAGGAACGGAGCACGGTGATCCTCGTCGGCATCGACGTCGGAACCACCGGGCTCAAGGCGGTGGCCCTGAGCCCGGCCGGTCGCCTGCTGCGCGAGCGCACCGAGCGCTATGCAACCCGGTTCGCCGGTGCCGCAGCGGAACAGGACGCCGGTGACTGGTGGGGTGCGGCCTGCGCCGTACTCCCCGACGTCGTGGACGGCGACGACGTGCTGGGCCTCGCCGTCACCTGCCAGGCGCCGACCCTCGTCGCGGTCGATGCCGCGGGAGCGCCGCGGGGACCGGCGCTGACCTGGATCGACCGGCGTGCGGTGGCCGAGTCGGCCGAGATCGCCGCGCTCGCCGACGCGGGCCGCAACGGCGCCGACCCGTTCTTCGGGACCGCGAAGCTCCTGTGGTGGGCGCGGCACCGCACCGACCTCGACGGCGCCGCCGCGGTGCTCGGTGCCAACGGCTTCGTCGTCCGTCAGCTCTGCGGGGTGGACAGCCTCGACGAGAGCACCGCCGGGATGTTGCAGGGCTGGGACGGCGGCTTCCCACCGGCGCTGGCCGCCGCGGTGCCGGTCGGGCTGCTGCCCGCGGCGGTGCCGTGTGTCGACGTGGTCGGCACGGTGTCCGCGGCTGCCGCGAAGGCCACCGGCCTGCCGGCCGGAACCCCGGTCGCCGCCGGCGGGATCGACTCGATCGGAGCGGCGCTGGAGGCCGGCGTATTCACCCCCGCCGATCCGCCGGTGGAGATGACTGGTTTCTCGACGGTGACGATGCGCGCCGCGGCCCGCGGGAGCCACGTGCCGGGGATGATCCACACCCGGCACGCCGTCGCGGGCACCGATCTGGTGCTGTCCGCGCAGACCTCGACGGGCTCGGTCGTCGACTGGGTGCATGGGCTGACCGGGACGACGTACGGCGACGCGACCACGCGCGTCCCGGCCGGGCGCCCGGGCCGGCTGCTGCTGGTGCCCTCCTTCGCCGGCGAACGGACACCGACCTGGACACCGCGGGCCCGCGGCGCCGTGGTCGGCCTCGACCTGAGCTGCACCGCCGGTGACCTCCTGCTCGCCGTCTACGAGGGCACCGCACTGGCGCTGCGCGACAACCTCGAGCGGCTCGACTCGGCCGGCGGCGCGACGCCCACCCTGCGGTCCAGCGGCGGCGGCGTGAAGAACCGCGCGTGGATGCAGGTGAAGGCCGACGTCCTCGGCCGGCCGGTGCAGGTCCCGGTCGCCGGACACGGTGCCGCCGTCGGCGCCGGGCTGCTCGCTGGCCTCGCGGTCGGTGTCTGGTCCGACCCGCAGGAACTGCGCGCGCTCTCCGACCCGGTCCGCGAGACCTATCAGCCCGATCCCGGCCGGCACCGCGCCTACACCCGCCGGCTGGTGCTCTTCCGCGAACTGCAGGCGAGCCTGCCGGCGTATGACGAACTCGCCGACGACGAGACCGATGAGGAGAGTGTGCGATGAGCGGTGACCCCCTGGCCGAACCCGTGGCCGACCCGTTGGCCGACCTGGTCGCGCTCTCGCGCTGGCTCGGCGACCCGGAGCGGGCCCTGGCGATTCTCGGCGAGGGCAACACCTCGGCGGTGGTCGCGCCCGGTCGGATCCGGGTGAAGGCCAGCGGCGCGAGCCTCGGCGCGAGCGGCCCCGAGGACTTCGTCGAGATCGACGTGGCCCGGGCGCTGTCGCTGCTGGAGAAGTCGTCGCTGTCCGACGCCGAGCTCGCGGCCGGGCTCGCGGCGGCCCGGACCGACGGCGACCGCCGTCCGTCGATCGAGGCGATCCTGCATGCGCTCGCGGTCGACACCGCCGGTGCGTCGTTCGTCGGCCACACCCATCCGGTCGCCCTCAACGAACTGCTGTGCAGCGATCAGGCCGACGCTCTCGTCGCGGGCGCGCTCTTCCCCGACCAGATCGTCGTCTGCGGCCGGCACCCGGTGCTGGTGCCCTACGCCGACCCCGGGCTGCCACTGGCCCGCGCCGTGCGGGACGGCCTGTCCGCGCACCTGCAGCGCCACGGCGTTCCGCCGCGGGTGGTCTACCTGCGCAACCACGGCATGCTCGCGCTCGGGCAGAGCGCCGTCGACGTCCGGCAGATCACCGAGATGACCGTGAAGGTGGCCAGGGTGCTCGCGGGCGCGCTGGCCGTCGGAGCGCCGCGCTACCTGACCGACGAGCAGGCCGACCGGATCGACAGCCGCGAGGACGAGCACCACCGCCAGCAGATCCTCGCCCGGCAGCGGTGACGCGGCGCCGATGACGAGAGGGGACGCCGTGCGCAGCGACCGGCTCGGCCCGGACCAGCGGGCCGCGACGCTCGCCGCGTTGGCCGGGGGCGAGGTCGACGTGCTGGTCGTCGGTGGCGGCGTGACCGGCGCCGGGGTCGCCCTCGACGCCGCGGCGCGCGGTCTGTCCGTCGGCGTACTCGAAGCCGGTGACCTCGCCATCGGCACGTCGTCCCGCTCCGGCAAGACGTTCCACGGCGGGCTGCGCTACCTGCAGCGCCTCGACATCTCCCTGGTCCGCACCGCGCTGCACGAACGCGACCTGATGGTCGAGACGCTCTGCCCGCATCTGGCGCGGCCGCAGCCGTTCCTCTACCCGCTCCTCCACCGCGGGTGGGAGCGGGCCTACGTCGGCGCCGGTGTGGCGCTCTACGACGCGCTCGGTGGCCGGCTGCGCGGTGGGCCGGGCGTGCCGCGGCACCGCCACCTCAGCCGGGCGGCCGCGCTGCGGGAGATGCCCGCCCTGCGGCCGGACGTCCTGACCGGCGCGGTGCAGTACTGGGACGTGCGGGTCGACGACGCCCGGCACACCATGACCGTCGCCCGCACCGCCGCGGGCCTCGGCGCGCGGATCGCGACCCGCACCGAGGTGACCGGCGTACTCCGCGACGGCGACCGGGTCGTCGGCGTCCGCGCGCGGGATCGCGACGGTGGTGGCGGTGACTTCGAGGTGCGGGCCCGGGTGGTGGTCAACGCCGCCGGCGTGTGGGCGGACCGGGTCGCGGGGCTGGCCGGACCGGCGGGGCTGCGGGTCGCTCCGGCGAAGGGCGTGCACCTCGTCGTACCGGCCGACCGGATCGCCTCGCACACCGGCCTGATCGCCCGCACCGCGGACAGCGTGCTGGTGGTGCGCCCGTGGTGGCGGCACTGGATCATCGGCACCACCGACACGCCGTGGTCGGGAGCGCGGGACGACCCGGCGGCGACCGGCGGCGACGTCGACTACGTGTTGTCGGAGACCAACCGGTGGCTCACGCGTCCGCTCACCCGCGACGACATCGTGGGCGTCTACGCCGGGCTGCGGCCGCTGCTGTCGCCGGCCGGCTCCGCCGATGCGTCGGAGACCGCGGCACTCTCGCGGGACCACACGGTCGTCGAGACCGCGCCCGGGATGGTCACGGTGACGGGCGGGAAGTACACGACGTACCGCGTGATGGCCGCCGACGCGGTCGACCTGGCCGCGCGCCGGCTCGGCGGCGACATCCCCGCGTCGCCGACCGCCAGGCTGCCGCTGCTCGGCGCCGCGGGCTGGCCCGCGGTGCGCAACCAGCGGGACGGCCTGGCCGCGGAGTCGGGGCTCCCGGTCGCGACGGTCGACCACCTGCTCGACCGCTACGGCTCCCGGATCGGTGACCTGCTCGACCTCGTCGCCGACCGCCCGGACCTCGCCCGGCCGGTCGGTGCCGGCTACCTCGGTGCCGAGGTGGTCTACGCCGCCAGCCACGAGGGGGCCCGTCATCTCGACGACGTCCTCGCCCGGCGTACCCACCTCGCGATCGAGACGCGCGACCGCGGGGTCGCGGCGGCGCCGGTCGTCGCCGCGCTGATGGGCGAGGTACTCGGCTGGGACGACGCCCGGGTGACCGACGAGGTGGGCGGCTGGGTGGCGGCCGTCGACGCCGACCGCCGGTCGGAGTCCGCGCCCGACGACGCGACCGCGCTGGCGGCCCGCGCGGGACGGCCGAACAAAACGCACTCCTAGTGCGTTCTGGTCCGCGACACGCCGTGTGAGGCCCCCAAAACGCACTCGGAGTGCGTTTTGATCGCACGGGCGGCCGAGCCAGCCGACCCGGCTGGACAAAACCCACTAGTAGTGGGTTTTGGTCCACGACACGCCGGTGGAACCGCCCACAACCCACTAGTAGTGGGTTTTGTCCAGGGCGCGGCGGGTGCGCGGCGGGCGAGCGACAGCCGGGCGGGCGGCGCGCGGAAGCGGCGGCGCGCGGCGGTCCCTAGACTGGCGGTCGAGCCGTTCCACGAAAGAGGAGTTCGTCCGTGTCCGTCAAGCCGATCCGTCTGTTCGGTGACCCGGTGCTGCGTACGCCGGCCGAACCCGTCATCGACTTCGACCGGCAGCTGCGCCGGCTGGTCCGCGACCTCGCCGAGACGATGCTCGACGCCCCGGGCACCGGCCTTGCCGCTCCGCAGATCGGGGTCGGCCTACGGGTCTTCGTCTACCACGTCGACGAGGAGGAGCAGGGTCACCTGATCAACCCGGTGCTCTCGTTCCCCAGCGACGAGGAGCAGGACGGGCCGGAAGGGTGTCTGTCGATCCCCGACCTGACCTTCGACTGCAAACGCCACCAGCATGTCGTCGCGACCGGCTTCAACTCCTACGGCGACCCGGTGACGATCGAGGGGAGCGAGGTGCTCGCGCGCTGCGTGCAGCACGAGACCGATCACCTCGACGGCGTGTTGTTCGTCGACCGGCTCGACGCGGAAACCAAGCGGGAAGCGATGAAGGCGATCCGCGAGGCCGAGTGGGCCGGCGCCGCGACGCCGCGGGTGAAGACGAGCCCGCACCGGCTGTTCGGGGTGGCACGCTGAGGCTGGTCTTCGCCGGGACGCCAGAGCCCGCGATCCCGTCGCTGCGCGCGCTGCTCGACTCCCGGCACGAGGTGGCCGCCGTCCTCACCCGCCCCGATGCCCCGGCCGGCCGCGGCCGCCGGGTGCGGTCCTCGCCGGTCGCCGACTTCGCCCGGGCCCACGACATCGAGGTGCTGATCCCGCGCCGGCCGTCGGAGCCGGAGTTCCTCGACCGGCTCCGCACGCTTGCCCCCGACTGCTGCCCGGTGGTGGCCTACGGCGCGCTCGTCCCGCCGGCTGCGCTGGAGATACCGCCGCGCGGCTGGGTCAACCTGCACTTCTCGCTGCTGCCCGCCTGGCGCGGCGCCGCCCCGGTGCAGCGCTCACTCATGGCCGGCGACGACGTCACCGGCGCGAGCACCTTCCTGCTCGAGCAGGGGATGGACACCGGGCCGATCTACGGCGTCGTCACCGAGACGGTCCGTCCGGACGACACCGCCGGCGACCTGCTCGACCGGCTCGCCGTCTCCGGTGCCGACCTTCTCGTCGCGACTCTCGACGGCATCGAGTCCGGTGAGCTGCAGGCCCGCCCGCAGCGCGAGTCCGGCGTCTCCCTGGCCCCGAAGGTGACGGCCGAGGACGCCGAGGTCGACTGGTCGGCCCCGGCGGTCGCCGTCGACCGGCGGATCCGCGGCGCCACACCGGCGCCGGGCGCCTGGACGACGTTCCGCGGCCAGCGGATCAAGCTCGGACCGGTCACCCCGGAGCCCGACTCCGCCGGCCTCGGGCTGGGTGAGCTGAGGGTCGGCGACGGCGTGGTCCGGGTCGGTACGGCGACCCAGTCGGTGCGGCTCGGCGAAGTCCAACCGTCGGGGAAACGGCCCATGCCGGCCGCGGACTGGGCCCGCGGCGTCCGGCCGACCCCGGGCGAGCGGCTGCAGTGAGCCCGGATCGACCCCGCGGTCCGTCGACGGGCCGGGGCCGTGCGCGCGGCCCCGCGGCAACCCCGGAGCAGGGCCCGGCGGCGACCCCGGACCGCACCCGGGCGACGGCGTACGACGCCCTGCGCGCCGTCACCGACCGGGGTGCCTACGCCAACCTCGTGCTGCCGAGCATGCTCCGCGAACGCGGCCTGACCGGCCGGGACGCGGCGCTGGCGACGGAGCTGACCTACGGCACCCTGCGGGCGCAGGGCACGCTCGACGCCGTACTGCAGCGCTGTTCCAACCGGCCTCTGTCCACTGTGGACCCCAACGTGCTCGACGTGCTGCGGCTCGGCGCCTACCAGCTGCTCTACACCCGGGTCCGAGCCCACGCAGCAGTCAGTACGACGGTCGACCTGGCGCCCCGCCGGGCCGCCGGTTTCGTCAACGCCGTCCTGCGCGGGGTCGGCCGAAGCGACCTCGACACCTGGATCGGCGAGATCGCCCCCGGCGCCGGCGACGACCCGATCGGCAATCTCGCGGTCCGCTACGCCCACCCGGCCTGGGTGGTCACGGCGTTCCGCGACGCGCTCGGCGGCGACCTCGCCGATACCGAGGCGGCGCTGCGCACCGACGACGAGCGGCCGGCCGTGCACCTCGCCGCCCGTCCCGGCCGGGTCGATCGCGACTCACTTGCCACCGAGGTGGGCGGTACGCCGGGCCCGTGGTCGCCCTACGCCGTGCACCTGCGGTCCGGTGATCCCGGCGCCTTGGCCGCCATACGCGACGGCCGGGCCGGGGTCCAGGACGAAGGTAGCCAACTCGCCGCGCTCGCCCTCGCCGCGGCGCCGCTCGACGGGCCGGACCGACGCTGGCTCGACCTGTGCGCCGGCCCCGGTGGGAAGGCGGCGCTGCTCGGCGGGCTCGCGGCCGGCCGCGACGCCCGGGTGCTCGCCGTCGAGCCGCGCGCGCACCGGGCCCGGCTGACCGCCCAGGCCTGCGCCGGGCTGCCGGTCACCGTCGTGCAGGCCGACGGTACGGCGCCGGCGTGGCCCGCCGGGTCGTTCGACCGGGTGCTCGTCGACGCCCCGTGCTCGGGTCTGGGCGCACTGCGCCGCCGGCCCGAGGCCCGCTGGCGGCGCCAGCCGGAGGACCTGCCGGCCCTCACCCGGCTGCAGCGCAGCCTGCTGGCCGCGGCGCTCGCCGCGGTCCGGCCCGGCGGTGTCGTCGGCTACATCACCTGCTCGCCGCATCTCGCCGAGACCCGCGCCGTCGTCGCCGAGGTCACCCGCACGACGCCGGCCACGCCGGTCGACGTGCGGCCGCTGCTGCCCGGCGTACCGGATCTCGGGCCTGGCCCGGCCGTGCAGTTGTGGCCGCACCGGCACGGCACCGACGCGATGTTCATCGCCCTGCTGTCCCGTCCGGCGGCGGCCGGCTGACCCGGCCGTAGACTCGCTCGCCGTGGAGCATCTGGTGGCCCCGAGCCTGCTGTCGGCCGATTTCGCCCGGCTGGCCGACGAAGCGGCCTCGGTCGGCAATGCCGACTGGCTGCACGTCGACGTGATGGACAACCATTTCGTGCCCAACCTGACCATCGGCCCGCCGGTGGTCGGCGCGCTGGCCCGGTCGACCTCGCTGCCGCTGGACTGCCACCTGATGATCGACGACCCCGACCGGTGGGCGCCGCCGTACGCCGAACTCGGCGCGCACAACGTCACCTTCCACGTCGAGGCGGCCGCCGACGCCGTGCAGACGGCGCGGGCGATCCGGTCGGCGGGCGCGCTCGTCGGCCTCGCGCTCAAGCCGGCGACCCCGCTGGACCCCTACCTGGAGCTGCTCCGGGAGTTCGACACGCTGCTGGTGATGACCGTCGAGCCCGGCTTCGGCGGGCAGGAGTTCATGGCCGAGGTGCTGCCCAAGGTGCGTGAGGCGCGCCG
>DASXJE010000229.1 GCA_036497565.1 Mycobacteriales bacterium | reverse complement strand
CGAACGCCGAGGCACTGACGAAGCGGCCGGCATGCCCGGTGCGCCCGAGCAACCGGGCGGCGACCACCGGCCCGATTCCGTCGAGTTCGGTGAGCCGGGTGCCGTGCTCGGCGAGCACCCGCGACATCTCGGTCGTGACCTTCTTCAGCGAGGTCCGCATCGTCGACGACCAGGACCTCGAAGTCCCACGCGGAACCGTCGGCGAGATCGTCGCGCGCGGCGCCAACGTCATGCTCGGCTACTGGAACCGCCCCGAGGAGACCGACAGCGCGTTGCGCGGCGGGCGGATGCACACCGGCGACGGCGGTTACATGGACGAGCACGGCTACGTCTTCGTCGCCGACCGGATCAAAGACATGATCGTCAGCGGTGGCGAGAACGTGTACTCCGCCGAGGTGGAGAACGCCCTGGCCCAACACCCCGGCGTCGCCAGTTGCGCCGTCATCGGCATTCCCGACCCCGACTGGGGCGAGGCCGTTCACGCCGTCGTCGTCCCCGCCTCCGGCGCCCGACCCGCCTCCGAGGAGCTGCGCGCCCACACCAAGCGCCTCATCGCCGGTTATAAGGCTCCCCGTACCGTCGAGTTCGTCGATGCCCTCCCGCTCTCCGCCGCAGGAAAAGTCCTCAAACGCGAGCTTCGCGCACGACACGGCACCTCGGGCGCCAAACCCGAGTGATGAACTGGCGACGTTACTCAACCGACCAGTCTGGGGCTTCGAAGTCTCTGGCCGCGCAGCGCTTCCCGCTGACCTGGGACGATGCCCTCCGACACCCCGCTGCTGATCTGGATCAATGTAGCTGGCCTGGTTGCTCAAGGTGAAGTATTGCGGGGACGATCGAAAGGGGATCGACTGCCGCAGAGCTTGAGACTCCATGCCGCGCCGCCCAGAAGGCCCGCAGTAGCGCTCTGAGCGCTCCATGGCCCGAAGGGGGTCGTAAGTGATCGTTCTGCGACTGGATAACAGTGGGCACAGCGCTTCGCGGTGACCAGCGGAGATGCTGGTGAGCACAGCTTTCAGCCCGATTGTGCTGACAAGCCGTCGGTCGCAGGTTCGAATCCTGCCGCACCCACGCAGGTCAGAGCGTTTTGGAGGGCCGCCACCCCAGCGTCGTGACATCGAACGTGGTGCGAGTTGCAGCCAGTCGAGGCCCTCCGCGGACGCCTCGAGGCCGAGCGCTGCGGTTTGTAGAGCAGATCCGTTCCGATGTTGCCCGAGCCGACGATCGCCGCCCGGAGTCGCTCTGTCATCTCGCACCCTTCGTAAGTCGACATCCCCGACGCTTAAGACGCAAGTGATGGGCGGAAGCCGCGCCTCCGCGACGTCACGATTGGCTCGATGACTGCGAATCCGACGGGGACAGGGTCGCGTGCGGAGGCCCTGACCTGCGTCGGCGACCATGCCCAGAACGATCTGTGCCGAGACCACCAAAGAGGGGACCGCCGATGAGCAAGATCGGGAGTTCTGTGGTCACGAGTTCGATTGGTGGTCGGCGAGACTCCGAAGGATGCGCGTCAGGGTCATTTCCCCGTCTCGGGTCTGGAGTCCATGTTGGAACGCAGCCTGGATCCGGCTTTGCACCTGCGGGTCGCTGACGCCGTCGCCGAAGATGTCGGAGTCGCGGCGGAAGGCCTCCGCCGGCGCGAGCGCTATCGCATTGACCCGGTCCTTGACCGCGATGTGGCCGGGGCCGGGGAAGCGGGCGATCCGGTGGGCGAGTGTCCGCACGAACTCCGCTATGTCGTCGTCGGGCAGCGCTCGGTTGACCCAGCCGTACCGTTCAGCGAGCTGAGCGTCGTAGTCGTCCGCGCTCAGCATGACCTCGAGCGCCCGGGCGCGGCCCATGAGTCGCACCAGGTGCTGGGTGGCTCCTCCACCGGGGAGCAGCCCGAAGGCGGGCTCGAACTGACCGAACATTGCCGATGCGCCTGCGGCGAACCGCATGTCGCAGGCCAGCGCGAACTCGCTTCCGGCACCGCGTACCCGACCTTCGATCTGGGCGATGGTCACCAGGCGGCTGGCGCTGAGGTGGTGGAACAGCAAGGCGATCGACGGCTCGCCGACCAACTTCGCCGCCTCCGCGCGGTATTCCGCGACCCGGGTCAGGTCGACGTGGGAGATGAAGTAGTCCGGGTCCCCGCTCATGAACACGACGACCTTGACGGTGTCGTCGGCCTCGGCTCGCCTGATCAGGGAGACCAGGTCGCGGACCAGGTCGGGGCCCAGGAGATTAATGGGAGGGGCCGTGATCTCTACGAACAGGACCCCGCCTTCATCGCGCACGGTGAGGGTGTCGAAAGCGGTGGGGAACGTGCGTGTCGATTCGCTCCGTCCGGGCGGCGTCACAGCCACGAGGAAAGGACGATCTGGCGGACGTCCTGCTCGGGGTGTTCGCGTACGCCGTAGAGGACGCTCGCGCCGACCCACAGGATCGTCCGGCCGAGGTGCTCCGGATAGCGCGCGATCTTCGCGTTGAAGAAGTCGACCGCGCTGTTCTGGGTTCGCAGGAGCTCTTCGGCGTCGTCGAGGTAGCGCCGGGTCTCCGCGATCGTCCGCTCGGCGTCGTCGTCGAGCTGGTTGTTGTGGTGCCCAGCGACGATGTGCCGGGGCTCGAGCGACTCGACCGTGTCGATCGCCGCCCGCCACGGTTCGAAGTTCCCGACGATCGCGGGCTGCGCCAGGTACATGTGCACCCCGTTGTAGATCACGTCCCCGGCCACGACGAGATCGAGGTCCCTGACGTGCAGGACGGTGCTGTCGTCGCTGTCGGTCGAGCCGACCTCGACGATCACGAGGTCGTGTCCTTCGAGCGTGAACCGGTTGTCGGGCACCGTCGTCGCGGTGACCGGTGTCGGCGGGATCCCGGTGTAGAGCTTGTCCCACAGCAGCGGCCGGGTGGCGACGTTGCCGTGCATCTGGGTGATCGTCCCCGCCGAGGCGACGACGCGGGCGCCGAAGCGTTCGGCCAGCGTCCCGGCGGCGAACCAGTGGTCGCCGTGGCCGTGGGTGATGAAGATGTCGGTGACGTTCCGGCTCTTCGCAGCGACCCAGTCGCCCAGTGCGCGCGCCTGATCCGTGGTCATCGGGGGGTCGGTCAGCACTGCGTCCTCGCTGCCGGAGATCAGCGTGCTGGCCTGGGGCGAGAACCGCTTCGGCTCACCGTTGGGGAGGACACCGTCCTGTGGCGCCGGCTCGTTGATGAAGACGTCGTAGGTCAGGGTCCCGCTGACGGCTTCGGTGGTGCCCATGTCGCCCCTCCCTCGGGGCCGGCATCCTCGACTGCCGTCGGGGCGGCCAGCGACCCGGCCACGGTCTCGCGTGCGTCGGTCCACCGCAAGCGTGCTGGCCAGGGACTGTGCCTGGGCTGGGGGAGCGCCGACGGATAGCGATGCACAGCCGGGATTCATCGCTCGTCCGTACCGGGGCACATCGCGCCGGGCCGCGTACCCAAATCCCCGAACCCGCGAGGACAACGGTGCTGTCACCAGCCCGCGGCGAGACCGGCCCACGTCGCGCGTTGAAGGTCTCGGACCTCGTCGCCACTGGGCATCGGCGCTCCTGTCGGATGCGTCCACCGGTCCTTGCGGTGCACGGCGGGCGCGAAGGGTAGGCAGGACCCGCGGCCCGGGCGAGGTGTCAGTCTTCGTATTGGGCCTATTCGCGGCGGCTCTATTCTGGGGCGCCTGAGATTCCGTGGGTCAGGGTCTCCGAGCGTTAGGCGTCCAGGACAGTCCGGATCGGCTGCCTGGTCGTGATCGGGTCGGCGTGGCGGTGCGCGACCCTCCACACGTCGCCTTCGCGCCGGAAGATCATGGTGACCCGTAGCGTGGAGGGGCTCATACCCTCGTGGCCGGCCAGTTGCAGCTCACTTCGCTCGATCTGGACGACGTAGCCGAGTTCGGGGGTCGAGTATCTTGAGATCTCCTCGCACTGGAGGGAGCCGCCCGTGAAATGTGCGGCCGCTTCCGTGATGGCCTTCTCGACGTCGACCCAACCGCGGCGAGGTGGTCCCAGGGGATTGGCCAGCGTGACGTCCTCTTTCCGTGAGAAGAGGCCCGCGACAAGGCTCGGGTCGCCCGTGACGAACGCACCGAGCGCTTGCCGGTACGAGGCGACGGCGTGGTCGAAGTCGTCCTCGGTCATCACGGTCCCTCTTCCTCCCCGAGCGGGACCCCCGCGCCGACGTCCTCGCAGTCTCCGTGGTCGACAGCCTCTCCGGACGGGCGTCGCGCGGGGCCGATCAGTGTTCTCGCCGTCGTGAGCAGGCGCAAGAGCCTCGAGCTGCGGCCGAGCACGCTTCGCGGTGTCTCCGCTCCAGGCAGGGCAAGCGTAATCACCGACGCGTTGACGATCTAGGTGTCGTATCCGCAGAGGTTGTTGACGCGATGGGCGGGTGGGTGGCCGGCGAGCGAGGTGTGGGGCCGGTGGAAGTTGTAGCTGTGCAGCCAGGTGGGCAGCGAGGCGACACGCTCGGCTGAGGAGTCGAACACGCT
>DASXJE010000228.1 GCA_036497565.1 Mycobacteriales bacterium | reverse complement strand
TGACCTGCGGTTTTGTGGGTCGGGGTGACAGGATTTGAACCTGCGGCCTCTTCGTCCCGAACGAAGCGCGCTACCAAGCTGCGCCACACCCCGGTGATGCGGGACGAGTCTAGCCGACCCCGTCGGGTCCCGTTGACCGCGGGACGAGGGTAAGCAGGGTGGCCTCCGGAGGGCAGGCGAAGCGGACCGGCGCGTACGGCGAGGTGCCGAGGCCGGCCGACACGTTCAGCCACGAGTCGTGCCAGCGGGACAGTCCGCGGCAGCGGCCCCGGTCGAGACCGCAGTTGGTCACCAGGGCGCCGTAGATCGGGACCCGGAGCTGCCCGCCGTGGGTGTGCCCGCACACGATGAGCTCGTAGCCGTCGGCGGCGAACCCGTCGAGCACGCGCGGCTCGGGGGAGTGCGACAGCCCGATCCGGATGTCGGCCGAGGGGAGCGCGCGGCCGGCGACCTGCTCGTAGCGGTCACGCCGGATGTGCGGGTCGTCGACTCCGGCCAGGGCAATGGTGCGACCCGCCGCGGTCACGGTGGCCCGCGTGTTGCTCAGGTCCTGCCAGCCGGCGGCGAGCATCGCGTCGCGCAGGTCGCGCCACGGCAGGGGGTCGCCGGGGCGTCGGCGCTTGTCGTCGGGGAAGAGGTACCTCAGCGGGTTCTTCGGTCGCGGGCCGTAGTAGTCGTTGCTGCCGAAGACGAACGCGCCGGGCCTCCCCAGCATCGGGCCCAGCGCGGTCAGCGCGCCTGGTACGGCGGTCTGCCCGGCGATGTGGTCGCCGGTGCTGAGGACGAGGTCGGGCTCGAGCGCGTCGAGCGCCCGGATCCATTCCTGCTTCCCGCTCTGGCCGGCCGTCATGTGCATGTCGGACAGGTGCAGCACCCGGAGCGGAGCGCTGCCCGGCGCCAGGATCGGCACGTCGTACCGGCGCAGGGTCCAGCGGGTCCGCTCGATGAGTCCGGCGTAGGCCGTCGTCGCGGCTGCGGTCGTCAGCAGCGCGAGAGGCAGTCCGGTACGGCGTCGCATCCCTCCAGGGTAGTTTCGGCGGGTGGGTGATCTCAAAGAACGGCTACGGACGGACCTCTCGACGTCGATGAAGGCGCGGGACGAGCTCACCACCGCGACCCTGCGAATGGTGCTGGCGGCGGTCGGGACGGAGGAGGTCTCCGGATCCTCGGCGCGGACCCTCTCCGACGACGAGGTACTGCGCATCCTGACCCGCGAGGCGAAGAAACGCCGCGAGTCGGCCGAGGCCTTCGACGGCGCCGGGCGCGGTGAACTCGCCGACCGCGAGCGCGCGGAGGGCACGGTCATCGACCGCTACCTGCCGGCGCAGCTGACCGACGAGGAGCTCGTCGAGCTCGTGCGGGTCGGCATCGGCCAGTCCGGAGCGACCGGCATGGCCCAGATGGGACCGGCGATGAAGGCCGTCCAGGCGTCGGTCGCCGGCCGGGCCGACGGGGGTCGGGTCGCCGCCGAGGTCAAACGGCAGCTGTCAGCCGGCTGAGGCCCCCGACGCGTCAACCGCCCGGATGGTGATGCGGCGGACCGTGGTGGTGACCGCCGCCCGGCGGCAGCACCGGATGCGTCTTCGTCGGGCTCGGCGTCGGACTGGGGGTCGGGCCGGCACTCGGGCTCGGCGTCGGACTGGGAGTCGGACTCGGCGTCGGACTGGGGGTCGGAGTCGGCGACGGCTTGCCGTTGCTCGTCGTCAGCGTGACGTTCTCGCCCTTCGCGACGCGGGCCCCGCAGGCCGGGCTCTGCGCCAGCACCGTGCCGACCGGGGACGTCGAGTCGGCCTCCGGTCCGGGTACGGCGTTCAGGCCGGCCGACGCGAGTGCGTTGGACGCGCTGCTCACATCGGCGCCGGTCACGCAGGGAATCTGCACCGAGTCGCCGTTGACGACCGACGGGTCGGGCTCCGGCCAGGTCCACGCCGGTTCGTTGGCCACGATCGGTTGTACGGCGTCGTGCCAGATCTGGGCGGCGAACTTGCCGTAGAGCGGCCCCGGATTCCCCGGGATCGTCGTCACTTCCTTCGACGGTGAATCCGGGTTGAACACCGCGACGCTGGAGGCCAGGTTGGGCGTGTAGCCGATGAACCACAGCGCGGCGTTGTCGTTGGAGGTGCCGGTCTTTCCGGCCGCCGGGTGCTGGTAATCGAGGGCGGCGTTGCTGGCGGTGTTGTAGCTGACCCACGGCTCCTGGTTGCTGGGATCGCCCCGAAGGATGCTCGTCATCCCGACGGCGATCTTCGGCTGCAGCACCTGGCTGCAGGCCGTCTTGGGCACCTTCACCGCGTGACCGTCCGGGCCGGTGATCGACACGATCGGGTTCGGCGGGCAGTACTTGCCCTTCGCGGCAATGGTCGCCGCGGCTGAGGCCATGTCGAGCGGACTGGTGGCGGGCGAGCCCAGCGTGAAGGACGCCTGCTGCTCCTTGATCATCTGGTCGGCCAGCGAGTTGGGCAGCGACCGCGGCGCCAGACCCATGCGCTGGGCGTCGCGGACCGGGTCGGTCAGGTCGCCGTTGAAGTAGCGCGACTCGAGGAGCTTGACGAAGTAGGTGTTGACCGACTGGACCGTCGCCCGGCCGAGGGTGCAATCACAGGCCTCGTCGGCCCCGTCGTTGTGCACGGGGTAGCCGTGGAAGACCGTCGAGGTGAAGTGCTGCGGAGAGTTGATCCGGAAGAAGATCGGCACCCGGCGCTGCAGGGCGGCAGCCAGCGTGAAGATCTTGTACGTCGACCCGGCCTGCGCGACCGGCCGCACACCGAGGTTGATCGTCGTCTGGGACTTGTCGTTGGGGTCCGAGCCGTAGGTCCGGTTCACCGCCATCGCCTGTACGGCGCCCGTTCCCGGCCGCACGACGTCCATCACTGCGGCGGCCGGATTTCCCATCGGGTCGTTGGCGGTGACCGACGCCATCGCGTGGGCCTGGATGTTCGGATCGAGCGTGGTCTTGATCGTGAGCCCGCCCTTGTAGAGCTGGGCGTGGGTGAGGTGCAGGACGTCGGTGAGATACGACCGCACGTAGTCGCAGAAGAACCCGCTGTTGGGCAGGAGGGTCTGCCCGCAGCCGTTCGCCGGCTCGATCACCTTCTTGACCAGGGTGATCGGTGTCCCGTCGGCGGCCGAGAACTGTGCGGACGAAATGACGCCGAGCTGATGCATGCGGGCCAGCACTTCGTGCCGGCGTGTGCTCGCGCGGCTCTTGTCCTGGAACGGGTCGTCCCCGCTCGGGCTCTGCACGAGGCCGGCGAGCATCGCGGCCTGCGGCAGGCTCAGCTCCTTCGCCGACACCCCGAAGTAGGTGTGGGCGGCGGTCTCGATTCCGTATGCGCCCTCGCCGAAGTAGGCGATGTTCAGATAGCGCGTCAGGATCTGATCCTTGGTGAGTGTGTGCTCCAGGGCCACCGCGAGCCGCGCTTCCTTGAGCTTGCGGCCCAGGTTGTCGGCGATGGCGGCGCGCTGCTCAGCAGGAGTGGTCGCCTGGTAGAGCAGGACCTGCTTGACGTACTGCTGGGTCAGCGTCGAGCCGCCCTGCTGTACCGAACCTGCCCTGCCGTTGGTGACCAGCGCGCGGACGATGCCGCGGTAGTCCAACGCCTTGTGCTGGTAGAAGCGGCTGTCCTCGATGGCGATCAGTGCCTTGCGCGCCACGGGAGCGATCTGGGAGAGCGGCACCACCCGGCGGTTCTGCAGGTAGAGGTTGGCGAGCCGCTGGCCGTCTGCGGCCAGGATCTCCGAGCGCTCAGGGGGCTTGCCGCCATCCTTGAGCTGCGTCGGCAGGTTCCTGAAGGTGTTCGAGCCGGCCTTCGCCACGAGCCCGATGCCACCGACGGTAGGGATGGCCACCGCCGCGAGGACGACGCCGCCGACGACCGCGGCGATCACCAGCTTGGCCGTGGTGGTCAGAGTCTTCCGAGATGCCGCTGCCACGGGGAGCCAGAGTACGTCGTCCCGGACGGCGCGCGACCACCCCGCCGCGCGGCTACGCCTGCGCTACGCCATTTGCTTACAGCAATACCGCCGGAGGGCGTAGCAATGGAGTAACGGCAGGTCTAACCAAGATAGGCTTCTCGGGGACTGTGCACCCGGGTGTCCGGTTTCCTAGAATGAACCTAGTGCCGGTGTGCTCGGGGATCACCGGTCGACTGGGGGGTAAACCACATGAATAGTAGTGCAACGTGGGCTGCGCGCGCAGTCTGTCGGACGGCTGACCCGGACGCATTGTTCGTCCAGGGTGCGGCGCAGAATCGGGCGAAGCGGTTGTGCGCCGCGTGCCCGGTGCGCACCGAGTGCCTCGCCGACGCGCTGGACAACCGGGTCGAGTTCGGTGTCTGGGGGGGCATGACGGAGCGGGAGCGCCGGGCGCTGCTGCGACGTCGACCAGGCATCAAGTCGTGGCGCGGTCTACTCGACGCAGCACGGCGCGAACACGATCGGGAGCCCGCAGCCTGATCTTCGGCACCCACCTCGGCACCGTCAGTGCGTCTGGCGGGCGCCGGCCTGGTGGGTGGTGAGCGTTTCGGCGACCGCGCGGAGGCCGTCGAGGTCGTGGACGTCAGTGGCCATCGCCGGTACGTCGGCGATGGCGACGTCCGGGTGGGCGACCGAGAAACGGCTCCGCAGGCGCCGTTCCGCGTCGGCGACGACCAACCGGTCGGCGTGGAGCCGGAGCACGGCCGCGGCGACGCGGCTTCCTCCGGGAACGTCCAACTCGTCCGCGGCCGCCTCGGCTCGCGCCGCCGACAGCGATTCCGCGCTGGTCAGGTGCATCCGGTTGAGGACCAGCCCGGCGAGTGGCATCTCTTCCGCAGACAGCCGATCGACGAAGAACGACGCTTCGCGCAGGGCATCCGGCTCCGGCGCCGCCACGACGACGAATGCCGTCCCCGGTCGGCGAAGCAGGTCGTAAGTCGCCTGCGCGCGTTCACGGAAGCCACCGAACATCGTCTCGAGCGCGGCGACGAGGGCCGAGATGTCGGCCAGGCCCTGCCCGCCGAGAATCTTGGTCAGGACCCGGCTGAACATCGAGAAGCTGGCACCGACCACCCTCGCCCCGAACCGGCCGCCGGCCTTCGCGGGCGCTGTCAGCAACCTGATCATCCGACCGTCGAGGAACCGTCCGAGCCGGGCCGGAGCGTCCAGGAAGTCCAGCGCGGATCGCGACGGCGGCGTGTCGACGACGATCAGATCCCAGTGGTCGCGGGCCCGTAACTGCCCGAGCTTCTCCATCGCCATGTACTCCTGCGTACCGGCGAAGGACGACGACAGCGCCTGGTAGAAGGGATTGGCGAAAATCTGCTCGGCCTTCGGGACGGTGGTGTGCGCGAGCACCACCTCGTCGAAGGTGCGCTTCATGTCGAGCATCATCGCGTCGAGCGAGCCACCGGCGCTGGCGTCGATGCCGGGCACCGCGCGAGGGGTGTTGTCGAGCTCGGTGAGCCCCATTGACTGGGCCAGCCGGCGCGCCGGATCGATCGTGAGCACCACCGCCGCCCGGCCGTGCTCGGCGGCGTAGAGGCCGAGGGCCGCCGCCGTCGTGGTCTTGCCGACGCCGCCGCTGCCGCAGCACACCACCACCCGGGTCTGCGGGTCGAGGACGACCGCGCCCAGGTCGAGGCGGGCCGGCGTACGACGACCGGTCATCGTCCAAGCACCCATGCGGGCCGGGTGGCAGTCACCCGACGCCCTGATCGCGTAGCTGCCGGGCGAGCTCGTAGAGCCCGCCGAGATCCATCGGGGGCGTGAGCAGCGGAAGCTCGTAGGTGGGGCGTCCGAGGGTGGCCACCTCGGCGCGGTGGTGCTGCTCCATCGCATAGCGGGTCGCATGCTCCTGCGCCTCGCCGGCCAGTGCCGGAGCCAGCTCGCCCCCGTCCAGCCCGGTCTTCGTCAACGCCGCCGCGAGCCGCCCGACGTCGAGCCGGCCGGCCTGGGCGCGGGCGAGCTCGCGGGCCGGAAGTAGCGGTGGCCGCGTCATGTTGATGATCACTGCACCGACCGGCAGCCGGGACGCGGTGAGCTCGGCGGCGGCGTCGACGGTCTCCTGCACCGGCATCTCCTCCAGCAGGGTGACGATGTGTACGGCGGCCTGGCTCGACCGGAGGACGGCCATGACGCCGTCGCTCTGGGTCTTGATCGGACCCATCTTGGCCAGGCCGGCGACCTCGCCCGTGACGTTGAGGAAGGGCACGATCCGCCCGGTCGGCGGGGCGTCGAGCACCACGGCGTCATAGACCCGGCGCCCCTCTTCGACCCGCGTGGTCGCCTCCTTGACCTTGCCCGTGAGCAGGACGTCGCGCATGCCCGGCGCAATGGTGGTCGCGAAGTCGATCGCGCCCATGCGGCGCAGGGCCCGACCGGCCCGGCGCATGTTGTAGAACATCTGCAGGTATTCCAGGAGGGCCTCCTCGGCGTCGACCGCGAGAGCACGCACCTCCCCACCCTCAGGCGCCACGGCGATCCGGCGCTCGCCGTACGGCAGGGGCGGGGTGTCGAACAGCTGGGCGATCCCTTGCCGGCCCTCGATCTCGATGAGCAGCGACCGGCGTCCGCCCGTGGCCAGCGCGATGGCGAGCGCCGCGGCGACGGTGGTCTTGCCGGTGCCGCCCTTCCCGGTGACCACGTGGAGACGCGCGGGTGGCCACGACGTGTCGGGCAGGGGCACCGTCCCAGCGTAGCCGGAGGATGCGGCGGGCACGGGCGCCCCGCGAGCGGCCCGGTACGGTGCGGGCATGCAGAAGTGGGAGTACGCCACCGTGCCGTTGCTCGTGCACGCGACCAAGCAGATTCTCGACAACTGGGGCCAGGACGGCTGGGAACTGGTCGTCGTCATCCCGGGTCCCAACCCCGAGCAGATGGTCGCCTACCTCAAACGGCCGCTCGAGTCATGAGCGTCACCGACCGGTTGGCCGAGTTGGGCATCGCCCTGCCGGGCGTCGCCGCACCGCTCGCGTCCTACGTGCCGGCGGTGCGCGCGGGCGGCCTCGTCTACACCTCGGGCCAGCTGCCCATGGTCGACGGCGCCCTCGCCCGGTCCGGCAAGGTCGGCGGCGAGGTCAGTGCCGAGGACGCAGCGGCGCTGGCCCGCACCTGCGCGCTCAACGCGTTGGCCGCGGTCGACGCCCTGGTGGGGATCGACAATGTCGCGCGGGTGGTGCGGGTCGTCGGCTACGTCGCCAGCGACGCCGGCTTCACCGGCCAGCCAGGTGTCGTCAACGGGGCCAGTGAGCTGCTCGGCGAGGTCTTCGGTGACGCCGGCCGGCACGCCCGCTCCGCCGTCGGTGTCGCGGAACTGCCGCTCGGTGCCCCGGTCGAGGTCGAGCTGGTCGTGGAGGTCGCCGACCGCCCGGCGGTCATCCCGGCCTGAGCGCGCGATGCCCCCGCGCGACGCCGCCACCGTGGCGCTGCTCCGGGACGGCTCGCGCGGCATCGAGGTCTACCTGCTCCGGCGGGTCGTCGGCATGGCCTTCGCCGGCGGCATGACCGTCTTTCCCGGCGGCACGGTCGATCCCGACGACGCCGTGACGGCGGCGGGGCCGTCGATCGGCTGGGTCGGGCCGAGCCCCGCGCACTGGGCGGCGCGACTGTCGACCGACGAGATCACCGCCACCGCGCTGCTCAGTGCCGCCGTACGCGAGACGTTCGAGGAGGCCGGCGTGCTGCTGGCCGGCCGGTCCGCCCGATCCGTCGTCGACGCGTCGGGTCCGGCCTGGCTGGCCGCGCGGGATGCGGTCGAGCGGCATGAGCTGTCGCTGGCCGCGCTGCTGCACCGCGAGGGCCTGGTGCTGCGCACCGACCTGCTGCGCGCCTGGAGCCGGTGGGTGACACCCGAGCAGGAGCCCCGGCGCTACGACGCGCGGTTCTTCGTCGCCGCTCTCCCGGACGGTCTCCGGACCGATACCTCCACCGGCGAGGCCGAGGACGCCGCCTGGCTTCGCCCGGCCGATGCGCTGGCCGAGACCAGGGCCGGCGCCCGCGCCCTGCTGCCGCCCACCTCGGTGACCCTCACCGAGCTGAGCCGGTATGGATCCGTGAGCGAGGCGCTGGCCGCTGCCGATCGCCGCTCCCTCACGCCGGTGCGTCCGGTGTTCGAGGACGGCGCGGTCGTCCTCCCCGACGGGACCCGGCTGCCGCTGCCGGGATCGTCGGCGTGACCGGCGCAGCCCGGCACCCGGCGTACGGGCAGGTCCGCCCGGTGACCCCCTACGCATCGGTGGTGCTGGCGCCCAACCCGTCCCCGATGACCCTCGAGGGCACCAATTCCTGGGTGTTGCGCGCGCCGGGCGGGCGACGGTCGGTCGTCGTCGATCCCGGCCCGGACGACCCGGGTCACCTCGCCACCCTCGCCGGTACGGGCCCGGTCGCCCTCATCCTGCTGACCCATGGCCACGCCGACCACGCGGCCGGTGCGGCCGGCCTACACACCCTGACCGGGGCGCCGGTCCGTGCGGTCGACCCGGCGCACCGGATCGACGGAGCCGGCCTGGCCGACGGCGACGTCGTGACCATCGACGGGCTCGACATGACCGTGCAGGCGACTCCGGGCCACACCGCCGACTCGGTGTGCCTCGTCGTCGAGGACTCGGTCCTCACCGGCGACACGATCCTGGGGCGGGGCACGACCGTCGTCGCGCACCCGGACGGCCGGCTGGGCGACTATCTGGACTCGCTGCGCCGGCTCGCCGCGCTCGGCCCGCGGCGGGTGCTGCCCGGCCACGGCCCGGAGCAGCCGGACGTCGCCGAGGTCGCCGCGGCCTACCTCGCCCATCGGATTGAGCGGCTTGATCAAGTGCGGGCGGCGGTCGAGGCGCATCCTGGTCCGGTGACCGCCCGCGAGATCGTCGACACCGTCTACGCCGACGTCGATCCCGCGGTGCGGTGGGCCGCCGAGCTCTCGGTGCGGGCCCAGCTCGACTACCTGGCGTCCGACCAGCCGGGCGAGAGCTGATGTCCGGTTCGAACGGCATGGTCCGGCCCAGGCAGCGACCGCGACGGAGGATGCTCGGACGATGAGCAACAGGAACCAGTTCCGGTCCGACGCCGGCGACGGGCGCCCGTCCACGCCGGCCGGCGAGCCGCCGCTGGCCGGGCCGCTCTCCGATCCGTGCGCCGAGCGCTACGAGGCCAGTGCGCGGCTGCACAGCAGTCAGGCCGACGCACCGGTTCTCGACGTCTTCCTGTCGGGCACGGTCTTCATCGACATGATCTTCACCGGGCTGCCGGGGCTTCCGGCGCCGGGCACGGAGCTGTTCACCGGCGGCCTCGGGTCGGCGCCGGGCGGGGTCGCCAACCTCGCGGTGGCGATGAGCCGGCTGGGTCTGCGGGTCGGCCTGGCCGCGGCGTTCGGCGACGACATGTTCGGCGCCTACCTCTGGCGCACGATCGCCGAACAGGAAGGCGTCGACCTCGGTCCGTCCCGACGGCTGCCGCGCTGGCCGACGCCGGTGACGGTGTCGCTGTCCTACGACGCCGATCGGAGCATGATCACCTACGGCGAGCCGCTGCCCTTTCCCCCGGACAAGCTCGTCACCGCTGTGCCGGAGTCCAAGACCTGCTTCGTCGACCTCGACCACGGACCGCCCGAGTGGGCGGCCGAGCTGCGGGCGGCGGGGACGACCGTCTTCGCCGATGTCGGCTGGGACGCCACGGGCGTGTGGTCCCCGGCCACCCTCGACAGCCTCGCGATGGTCGACGTCTTCCTGCCCAACGCCGTGGAGGCGATGGCGTACACCCGCACCGACAGCCCCGAGCGGGCCCTCGCGGCGCTGGCCGAGCGGGTGCCGGTGTGCGTGGTGAAGGCCGGCGACCGTGGCGCGATCGCCATCGACAACGTGACCGGTGAGGAGGCGTCGGCGCCGGCCCTGCCGGTCGACGCCCTCGATCCGACCGGCGCCGGTGACGTCTTCGCCGCCGGTTTCGTCTTCGGTTCGCTGGCCGGCTGGCCGCTCGACGAGCGGCTGAAGTTCGCCAACCTGTGCGCGGGCCTGTCGGTGCGTCATTACAGCGGGTCGCTCGGCTCGCCCTGCTGGGGGGAGATCGCCGCCTGGGGCGAAAACCCGGACATCTCCGCCGACGTACTCGCCCAATACGGCTTCCTCGTCCCCTACATTCCGGACGCGGCGATCGACGACCGGGTGCGGGCCAATCCGACCGTCGGTCTCGGTACCCACGTGCCCGACGGCGAGTGACCAGCTCCGATCTAGCTGACCTGGGTGGGAGGCAGGCGTGTCGGACCGACCGGTGACGCTGGTGTGGACGACCGCGCCGTCGCGGGAGGTCGACGGGATCGCGCGCGTCCTCGGCCCGGCGTACTCGCTGCTGCCGGAGCGCCGGGCCACGATCAGCAGGGTCTGGCTCGACACGTTCGACTGGCGGCTGCGGGAGGCCGGCGTCGACCTCGAACACCGGCAGGGCGGCGGGCGGTCGCTGACCCTGCGCGACGGGGACGGTCAGGTCACCGTGGGCCGTATTTCGGCGCTGCGCTGGCCGGCCCTCGTCGACGACCTGCCGGCCGGCTCGCTGCGCGACCGGCTGCGCGCGGTCGCCGGGATCCGCGCGCTGATGCCGGTGGCCGAGGCGCGGACGGCCGTCCGCGAGGTGGCGATCCGCAACGACGACGCGAAGACGGTCGCGCGGCTCACGCTGGAGCGGAGCGCCGGTGACCCCCGGGGCCCGATCCGGATGGTGATCGCCCCGCTACGGGGGTACGCCGCCGACACCACCCGTATCGTGGCACTGCTCTCCCGGGTGCCCGGGATCGCCGACGGGGCGAGGTCGGCGTACGACGACGCGGTGGCGGCGCACCCGCTGCGGGCGCTCGACGTGCCGACCCACGAGCGCGGCTCCGTGTCCCCGGCGCTGGCGGCGCCGGCCGCGATCGCCGGTGTCCTGCTGCAGTTCGCCACGACCATCGCGGAGAACGTCGAGGGGGTGACCGCCGACGTCGACACCGAGTTCCTGCACGATCTGCGGGTCGCCGTACGACGGACCCGGTCCGTCCTCAAGCTGACCGGCGACGTGCTCCCCGGCGGACTCGCCGACCGCTTCGGGCCGGAATTCCGGCGGCTCGGCGACCTGACCACGCCGACCCGCGACCTCGACGTCTACCTGCTGGGCCTGCCGGAGCTGGCCCGTCGGCTGCGGTCGGCCCGACCCGCCGACCTCGCGCCGCTCGCGGACGACCTGCGTCGCCGGCGCCGGGGCGCGCTCCGCGGGCTGGTGCGGGCCCTGCGGTCGGCGCGCTTCGCCCAGCTCCAGGCCGACTGGCGGGAGGCCTTGACCGACCCGGCGGTCAGCGCGGGGCCCGAGATCGACCTGGCGGAACTCGCCGACCAGCGGGTGCGCCGGGCCTACCGGCGGGTGCGCCGCCAGGGCCTGGCGATCGGGCCGGCGTCGGCCGACGAGGAGCTGCACACACTGCGCAAGCGGTGCAAGGAACTGCGCTACCTGCTGGAGATCTTCGCGCCGATGCACGACCGGTCGCAGAGCAAGTACGTCGGGCGGGAGCTGAAGCGGCTGCAGGATTCCCTCGGCGCGTTCCAGGACGCTTCGGTGCAGCGTGAGGCCACCCGGACCTTCGCCGAGCAGATCGTCGCCGAAGGCTCCGCACCGGCCGCGACCGTCCTGGCGATGGGGGAGCTCATGGCGCACCTCGACGCCGACCATGAGTCGGCGCGGGTGGAGTCGGTCGAGTTGATCGAGCGCTTCGACGGCGCCGACGTCGGGCGACGGATCAGGGCCCTGTCTGACAGGGTGGCGGGGTGAGAGTTTTTGCGACGTACAACATCAAGGGCGGCGTCGGAAAGACGTCCACCGCGGTCAATCTGAGCTACCTGGCCGCCCGCGCCGGTGCCCGCACCCTGCTGTGGGACCTGGATCCGCAGGCCGCGGCGACATACATGTTGCGGGTCAAGCCACGGGTGAAGGGCGGCGGACGCGCCCTGGTCCGGGGGAGCCGGCCGCTCGACGACGCGATCAAGGCCACCGACTTCGACGGCCTCGACCTGCTGCCCGCCGACTTCAGCTACCGCAACATGGACATCGAACTCGACGGCACCAAGAAGCCGGTCCGGCGGATCCGGCGGTTGTTGCGCCCGGTTCGCGACGAGTACGACGTCGTCATCCTCGACTGTCCGCCCAGCATCTCGCTGGTCTCGGAGAACGTCCTGCATGCCGCCAACACCATCGTCGTCCCGCTCATCCCGACCACGCTGTCGGTGCGCACCCTCGACCAACTGACCAGCTTCGTCGACGGCTTCGACGGTCGCCGGCCCGAGGTCCGGGCGTTCTTCTCGATGGTCGACCGGCGCAAGCGGCTGCACCGGGAGATCGTCGAGACCCTGCCCGCGGAGCGCCCGGGCATCGCCACGACCGTCATCCCGGCGATGTCACTGGTCGAGCAGATGGCCGTACGCCGCGCTCCGGTTCCGGCCTTCGCGCCGCGCAGCCGGCTCGCCCACAGCTACGAAAATCTGTGGGCCGAGGTGTCGGCCGACGGTGTCGGGGCTCCGGCGCGGCTGCCGGCGCTGGACAAAACCCACTAGTAGTGGGTTCTGGTCCACGACACGCCGTACACGGTGCCCAAAACCCACTAGTAGTGGGTTTTGTCCATCGGGGGAGGATCTGCGGGCGGGAGATCCGCCGGTGCGCTCAGCGGGCCCGGCGGGTCAACCGCTCGCGGTCGAGGATGACGACCGACTTGCCCTCGACGCGCACCCAACCCCGCGAGGCGAAGTCGGCCAGCGCCTTGTTGACGGTCTCCCGCGAGGCGCCGACGTACTGCGCGAGCTCCTCCTGCGTCAGGTCGTGGGTCACCCGCAGCTGTCCGCCCTCCATGACACCGAAGCGCTGGGCAAGCTGCAGCAGGGCCTTCGCGACCCGGCCGGGGACGTCGGTGAAGATCATGTCGGCGAGCATGTTGTTGGTACGCCGCAGCCGGCGGGCGATCACGTGCAGCAGTCGCTCGGCGATCTCGGGGTAGCGGGTGATCCAGTCGCGCAGCGCCTGCTTGGGCATCTTGGCGAGCCGGGCGTCGGTGACCACGGTCGCGGTGACCGTCCGCGGTCCCGGGTCGAAGAGCGACAACTCACCGAACTGGTCGGACGGGCCCATGATCGCGACGAGGTTCTCCCGGCCGTCGGGAGACCTCCGGCCGAGCTTCACCTTGCCGGCCAGGATGATGTAGAGGCTGTCGCCGCGTTCGCCCTCGCGGAAGACCGTGGACCCACGCGGCGCGTCGAAATACTCCAACTGCGCGGCCACTGCCTCCGCCGCGGCGGGATCGATGTCCTGGAACAGCCCGGCCTTGGCGAGCACCTCGTCCACGTTCACCCTCCGCTTCCGCGCCGGGTGGCGCGGTTGTCACCGAATGATCGCCTGGCCGCGCATCGTCGTCCAGGTTGGCGCGTGCCTCGCGGCGACGCGCCGCTAGGCGTCCCGCCCGGCCCGGCTGGGCAGCAGCCGGGTGATCCGGTGCCGACCGGACCGCCACCGCTCGAGTGCCGGCGCGACACCCAGGCGTGCCATGACATCGACGTCGTCCGGGCGGGCGTTGTCCAGGAACTCCTCGACCTGCCGGTCGTCCGGCCGGTGCCGCAGCCGGTCCTCGACCCGCTCGAGCAGCAGCATGAACGCCATCAGCACAAACGGGAAGAGCAGTACCAGCAAATCGATCATGGCGAGCGATTCTCTCCTACCGGCTCGAGCGGCCGACCGCGGGGCCACCCCGGACGCCCGGGGCCGGGCCGCTCCGACCGGCCGACGTACGCTGACCGACGTGTCGACCGTCAGGCGGCGGGCGTCTGAAGAGACGCCGCTCGCGCTCACCCGCCGTGCCCGGCGGATCAACCGGGAACTCGCCGAGCTCTACCCCGATGCGCACACCGAACTGGACTTCCGTACGCCGTTGGAGCTCGCGGTGGCGACGATCCTGTCCGCGCAGACCACGGACAAGCGGGTCAACGAGGTCACTCCGGAGCTCTTCCGGCGTTACCGCACTGCGGCTGACTACGCCGGGGCCGACCGCGCCGAACTCGAGGTGATGCTCCATCCGACCGGCTTCTTCCGGAACAAGACCACGTCGCTGATCGGGCTGGGCGCCGCGTTGGTCGAGCGCTACGACGGGACGCTGCCGCGCCGGATGAAGGATCTCGTGTCGCTGCCGGGCATCGGCCGCAAGACCGCCAACGTGATCCTCGGCAACGCCTTCGACATTCCTGGAATCACCGTCGACACCCACCTGGGGCGGCTGGTGCGGCGCTGGGGCTGGACCACCGAGACCGACCCGGTCAAGGTCGAGGCGGCGGTCGCCGACCTGCTCCCCCGCCGGGAGTGGACGATGTTCTCCCACCGGGCGATCTTCCACGGCCGCCGGGTGTGTCACTCGCGGCGGCCCGCCTGCGGTGCGTGTGCCATTGCCAGGCTGTGCCCGTCGTACGGCGAGGGCCCGATCGATCCCGTGGTGGCACAGCGCCTGGTGAAGTCGCCGGTCGAAATCGCCGAGTCGGCCGGATGAGACGGCGGCTGGCCCTGTGCGCGTCGTTGTGCGCGTCGTTGTGCGCAGTACTCGCGGCCTGCTCGACGACCCCTGACCACCACGGAGCGAGCCGGCCGGACACCAAGCTGGCCGGGCTCCGCAGCCAGGCGGCGCTGCAGCGCTGTCCGACCCCGGCCGGCACGGCGACCGGACGGTCGGTACTTCCCGCCGAGACGCTCGCCTGCCTGGGCGGTGGGCCGTCGGTGCCGCTGCGTCGGATCACCGGATCACCGACGGTGGTCAACTTCTGGGCGACCTGGTGCGCGCCGTGCCGCGGCGAGCTGCCGGACCTGCAGCGGTTCGCGAAGGCGGCCGCGGGGCGCGTACGGGTGATCGGCGTCGACACCGAGGAGACGTCGCCGTCGGCCGCGCTGTCCTTCCTGCAGGACGCGCGGGTCCACTTCCCGAGCGTGTACGACCCGGCCGGTCGGGTATCGCACGCCATGGGGCTGCCCGGGCTGCCGGGCACGGTGCTGCTCCGCGCCGACGGATCTGTCGCCGCCGTCGAGCCGAAGGTGTTGAGCTACGACGCGCTGCGCGGTCAGGTCGCGGCCCGCCTGGGAGTCCGCGTCGGTGGCTGACCAACCGGTCGACCCCGACCGGCCGCCGGTGGGGGTACCGCCGTGGCTGCAGACGCTGGTTCAGGCTGTCTCCACCCTGGAGCCGCCGCGCCTGCCCGAGGCCGTGGGCGCCGTCCGGGAGTCCGCCGTCCTGATGCTGCTCGGCGACGGGCCGGACGGGCCCGACCTGCTGCTCATCGAACGGGCCGGAGACCTCCGCGCCCACGCGGGTCAGCCGGCCTTCCCCGGCGGAGCCGTCGACCCCGGTGACGCCGACCCGGCCGCCGCCGCGCTCCGCGAGGCCGCCGAGGAGGTCGCCGTCGACCCGGCGGCGGTCGAGGTCGTCGGGGCCTTCCCGCGGCTGTTCATCCCGGTTTCGGGCTACGCCGTCACCCCGGTGCTCGGCTGGTGGACCCGGCCGGCGCCGGTCCGGGTGGTGGACCGGGCGGAGGTCGCCCGGGTCGAGCGGGTCCCGGTGGCCGAGCTGGCGGATCCGACCCACCGCTGCCGGGTCCGGCATCCGTCCGGCCGGATGGGGCCCGGCTTCGACGTCCGCGACATGCTGGTCTGGGGTTTCACCGCAGGCCTGATCGACCGGCTGCTCGAGCTCGGCGGCTGGGCCCGACCGTGGCGACCCGGTCCGGTGCGGCCGCTGCCGCCCGAGCAGGTCGAGCTCGCCGCCCGCGGCGTCCCGTCCTCCGGACTCACACCGGGCGGAGCCGGCGCGGGTACCGTCGACGACGGAACGGGTCGGGAGGAGCCGGATGCGGACTGACCACGGTGCCGCCCGGGCCTGGACTGACCGGCGGTAGGGCCGGTCGAGGATGGGTCTGGGGTTAGTCGACATCGTCGTCCTGGTGGTGGCGGTCGGCTTCGCGGTCAACGGGTTCCGCAACGGCTTCGTCGCGTCGATCCTGTCCTTCATCGGGTTCTTCGGCGGCGCAGTGATCGGTGCGCAGCTGGCCACGCCGATCGCGACCCGGCTCAGCAGCGGGCGGACGCAGGTGGTGGTCGCGGTCGCCGTGGTCATCGGCTTCGCGTTGATCGGGCAGATCGCCGCGGTCCGGTTCGGCTCCGCGCTTCGCAACCGGATCACCTGGCGGCCGGCCCGGGCGGTCGATTCGCTGCTCGGCGCCCTCACCGGTGCTCTCGCCGCGCTTCTCGTCGCGTGGATGGTCGCCACCCCGCTCGCCTCCTCGCCGTACCCCGGGCTGGCCAAGGCGGTGCGCGCGTCGACGGTGATCCGGACCGTGAACTCGTCGGTGCCGCCACCGGTGCGCAACCTCTACGACTCGCTGCGCCGGCTCGTCGATCGGGGTGACTTTCCCGACGTGTTCGGGCCGCTCTCACCGACCCGGGTGCTCCCGGTCTCTCCCCCGAACCCCAAGCTGCTCTCCGATCCCGCGTTGCGCCAGGTCCGGCACTCGGTCGTCAAGGTCACCGGGCTCGCGCCGTCTTGCTCGCGGCGGATCGAGGGCTCCGGCTTCGTCTATTCCTCGCACCGGGTGATGACCAACGCGCACGTCGTCGCCGGCGAGCAGTCACCGTCGGTCCAGGTCGACGGGCAGGAGTTCGCGGCGACCGTCGTGCTCTACGACCCCGACCGCGACGTCGCCGTCCTGCAGGTCCCCGACCTCTCCGAGCCGGCGCTGTCGTTCTCCCCGAGCGACGCGGGGCGCGGCGCCGACGCGATCATCGTCGGATACCCGCTGGACGGGCCGCTGACCGCGAACGCCGCGCGTATCCGGGACCGGGAGGAGATCCGCGGGCCGAACATCTACAACAACCGGACGGTCGACCGCGACGCCTACACCGTCCGTGGCACGGTGCGCAGCGGCAACTCCGGTGGCCCGCTGCTGCGACCCGACGGCCAGGTCTACGGCGTGATCTTCGCGGCGGCGCTGGATCAGACCCAGACCGGCTTCGCGCTGACCGCCGACGAGGTCGCGTCCGACGCCCGCGCCGGTGCCCGGGCGACCACCCCGGTCGGCACCGGCGGCTGCGACTGACTCGGACTCAGCCGGACTTGGCCCAGCGCACCAGCTCGCCGCTGACGAGGTCAGGCGCCTCCTCGTGCGGGAAGTGCCCGACCGACGGGATCAACCGCGACTCGTAGGTGGCCGCGACGTAGCGTCCTGACCCCTGGGCCGTGCCCGGAAGGGTGCACGAGTCGAGGGCGCCGTGCAGCTGCAGCGTCGGCGCGGTGACCGGCCGGGACAGCAGCTTGGCGAACCGCCAGCCGTCCGGGCGGACCTGCGAGCGCATCATCCAGCGGTAGTACTCCAGCGCGCTGTGGGCCGCCGCCGGGATCTGCATCGCGGTCCGGTAGCGGCGGACGGCGTCGGCGAAGTCCTCCGTCCCCTGCCAGTTGGCACCCGCCCAGTCGGCCATCAGCCGGGCGGTGCCCGCACCGTCGTCGCGGGTCAGGAGTGTCTCGGCGTAGCGGGGCGTCTGGAAGGTGAAGGTGTACCCCGACGAGCGGAGTTGGCCGCGGGGGTCGGTGACCATCGCCGCGCGCAGCCGCAGGGGGTGCGGCGACCCGATCGCCACCATGCTGCGCACGACCCGGGGATGAGCTGCGGCGACCGTCCAGGCCAGCATCCCGCCCCAGTCGTGCCCGACCAGCATCGCGTCGCGCTCACCGAGCGCACGGACCAGGCCCGCGGCGTCGCCGGCCAGGGTGTAGGCGTCGTACCCGCGCGGCGGCTTGTCGCTGCCGCCGTAGCCCCGCAGGTCGAACGCGGCCACCCGCAGACCGGCGTCGGCCAGCGCGACGAGTTGGTGCCGCCACGCCCACCAGAATTCCGGAAAGCCGTGCAGCAGGAGTACGAGCGGCCCCGAGCCCGCTTCCACGACATGCAGACGAACGCCGTTGGTGCTCACGTCATGGTGAGTCCACGGTCCATCGGCGTCGATCAGTGCAGCGGGCCCGTCGGGCATGGCGCCAAGGGTCGCACATCGGGCACCGGCCCCGACGCATCTCGGGGTGCATCGGGCCCGAGTCGCCGGCTCAGCCGCTCTCGGGCGCCTGGGTCGGGTGCTTCGCCCAGTCTGCGGTCTCCTTGACGGTGGTGATCGTGCGTTCCGGTTTCCCGATCCGGGACACCTTGCGGTAGCCGATGAACGCCGCGCCGGCTGCGATGAGCACGAGCAGGCCGAAAACGATGAGGTACGCCGCCCAGCGCCATATGCCGAGCGTGACCAGTCCCTCCGCGAGCGCGATCAAACCGAAGGTGAGTGAGAAGGCGAGGAGCACGGTCGCGACGACGAACAGCGCGACTCCGAGGCCGGCCTTCTTCACCTCCTGGGTCACCTCGGTCTTGGCCAGCTCGATCTCGCCGCGCACCAGTGTCGAGAAATGCGTCGACGCGTCGCGTACGAGTTCTCCGACCGACGGTTGGGTGCCGCCCTCGAGGGCACCGGTCGAGGTCGTCCCGACCGCGGGTGTCGTCCCGCCCGCTATGGCGTCCTCCGGCCGGATCCGGTGCCGGCCGGACGCATCGCTGCGCTCAGTACTCACGCGTGCCCCTCCCAGGTGGTCCGCCTCAAACACTGATCATGCTCCATGCCTGCGCCGTACGGGTCCAGCACCGGGACCGACCCGCTCACGGGCACCCGTTAGGGGGCATCCGTCAGGGGCAGCCGACCAACGCCCGCATCGACCCGGTCCACACGTAGGACGGCGACGACCACTCCACCTGGACGGCGATGGGCGCCGCGCCCGCCGCACTCACGTGACCGACGACGTTCCACCACCCGCTACTGCCGTCGACCAGCCGCAGGTGAGCGCGGTCCGGATGCGCGCAGTAACGCTGCATGACGAGATGGACGGCTCGGGACGCGGCCGCCCGGTTCGGACCGTCGATCGGCGGCAACGCGCCGGTGACGACGTCTCCGTTCACCATGGGATCGGGCAGCCGGACCCGTCCGGGCAGGCCGTCGTAGCGGCGGGGGATGTCGAAGATCTGGTTGTGGGCGAGGTCGGGTCCGACGCCGTTGGTGACGTTCGAGGTGGGGCTCGCGTCGGCCGACCGCTGCGGCACGGTCGCACGCAACACCAGCAGGCCCGCGACCACCAGCAACCCGGTCAGCACCATCGCGCTGAACCGCACCGTCCGGGAATGCCGCGGCGGCTTGCCCGAACCGCGGCTCGGCTCGCCGGCCGGGTGTTCGAGGGTGCCCACGGCGGCGCCATGCTCGTGCTCCATGACGCCCCCCGCCCGGAGCCACAGCTTCTTCCCCGAACTGTGACTTCACCTTCGAGCGTACGGAACGCGATGTGCCCTCAGGGCAGAACTACTCTTCGCTGCTGGCCGCCGGCAGGTTCTCCGCTATGAGGTCCATGACGGACGAGTCCTGCAATGTGGTGACGTCGCCGAGGCTCCGGTGATCGGCCACGTCGCGCAGGAGACGCCGCATGATCTTGCCCGACCGGGTCTTCGGTAGCTCGGCGACCACCAGGATCTGCCGTGGCTTCGCGATCGGGCCGATCTCCTTCGCGACATGGTTGCGAAGCTCGGTGACGAACGCCTCACCGGCGGATTCGTCGGCCGCGACGCTGCCGCGCGGGATGACGAAGGCGACGATGCCCTGTCCGGTGGTCGGGTCGGTCGCCCCCACCACTGCCGCTTCCGCCACCTTGGTGTTGGAGACGAGCGCGGATTCGACCTCGGTCGTCGAGATGCGGTGGCCGGAGATGTTCATGACGTCGTCGACCCGGCCGAGCAGCCACAGGTCGCCGTCGTCGTCCTTCTTCGCGCCGTCACCGGCGAAGTAGACGCCGGGGAACCGCGCCCAGTAGGTGTCGATGTAACGCTGGTCATCGCCCCAGATGGTGCGGAGCATGCCGGGCCACGGCTCGGTGAGCACCAGGAAGCCGCCGCCGCCGTCGGGCACCGGCTTGCCGTCGTCGTCGAATACGTCGCCGCTGATGCCGGGCAGCGGACGCATCGCGGCGCCGGGCTTTCCCGCGGTGACCCCGGGCAGCGGCGAGATCATGATCCCGCCGGTCTCGGTCTGCCACCACGTGTCGACGACCGGGCAACGGTCGCCGCCGATGTTGAGGCGGTACCACATGTAGGCCTCGGGGTTGATCGGCTCACCGACGGATCCCAGCAGCCGCAGAGACGACAGATCGTGCTGGGCCGGGATGTCCTCGCCCCACTTCATGAAGGTCCGGATGGTCGTCGGCGCGGTGTAGAGGATGGTCACCTTGTACTGCTCGATGATGTCCCACCACCGCCCGCGGTGCGGGGTGTCGGGAGTGCCTTCGTACATCACCGAGGTCACGCCGTTGGCCAACGGTCCGTAGACGATGTAGCTGTGACCGGTGACCCAGCCGATGTCGGCCGCCGTCCAGAAGATGTCGGTGTCGGGTTTGACGTCGAACACCGCGGAGTGGGTGTAGGCGACGTGCGTGAGGTAGCCGCCGGTGGTGTGCAGGATCCCCTTCGGCTTGGCCGTCGTCCCGGACGTGTACATCACGTAGAGCGGATGCTCCGAATCGTGCGCCTCCGGGGTGTGTTCGCTGCTCTGCCGGTCGACGACGTCGTGCCACCACACGTCGCGGTCGGCGTTCCACGCCACGTCCTGTCCGGTCCGGCGTACGACGAGGACGTTGCGCACGTCGGGGCAGTCGGCGACCGCCTCGTCGACGGCCGGCTTGAGGGCACTGGCCGCGCCGCGACGGTAGCCGCCGTCGGAGGTGATCACGATCCGCGCGTCACAGTCGAGGATCCGGCTCTTCAACGCGTCGGAGGAGAACCCGCCGAAGACCACGGTGTGCGGTGCTCCGATCCGGGCACACGCGAGCATGGCGACGACGGTCTCCGGGATCATCGGCATGTAGAGCGCGATCCGGTCGCCCTTGCGCACCCCGAGCTCGAGCAGCGCGTTGGTCGCCTTGCACACGTCGTCCTTGAGCTGGGCATAGGTGATCTCGCGGGTGTCGTCGGCCGGCTCACCGACCCAGTGGAAGGCGACCTTGTCGCCGCGACCGGCGGCCACATGCCGGTCGACGCAGTTGACCGACGCGTTCAGCGCACCGCCGACGAACCACTTCGCGAACGGCGCCTTCCACTCGAGCACCGTGTCCCACGGCTTGTCCCAATCCAGTCGCCGCGCCTGCTCCTCCCAGAAGCCGAGCCGATCGGCGGCCGCCCGCTCGTAGGCGTCGGCCTTGAGGTTGGCGTTGGCCGCGAGCTCGTCGGGCGGCGGGAACCGACGGTTCTCGTGCAGCAGGTTGGACAGGCCGGCATCTGACGAGTCAGTCACAGCATTACTCCGGTCACGGTCGTGAAGTAGTCCGGTCGGCTTCTCTCTAGCAGATCTCAGCGCGTCCCGGCAGGCCAGGTCGGGAGAACGACCCGCTTCCACGTGGCGTTGGTGACCCCGGCAAACGAGGCGTACCAGGCGATGGCGGCGGTCGCGATGCCCAGGTAGCCACCGATCTTCGTGGCGTTCTCGGACGGGTTGAGGGCGCCGATCGCCAGCAGGATGAAGGTCGCGGTCAGGAAGACGAACACGCCGGCCACCGCGCCGCTGACTCGCAGTGACGGAACGATCATGTAACAGGTGAAGATCGCCCACGCGAGAAGGTAGAGGCCGATCGCGGTCTCGGCGTCGGCCGGGTTACCCGTCGGCTTGTAGAAGATGAGGATGGCCGCGAAGGACAACCAGAACCCGCCGTAGGAGGAGAAGGCGAGCGCTCCGAACGTGTTGCGGTTCTTGAACTCCCACATGCCGGCCAGCAGCTGGACGACGCCGCCGTAGAAGAGCGCGAGGCCGATCACGATCGACTGGGTCCCTACGCCGACGATGTTGGCGTTGATGCAGCTCAGCACGAATGTCGTCAGTGCGAACCCGGCCAGGCCCAACGGTGCGGGGTCGGCGATGGACGGTGCGGCGGCGGCCGGCGGTTCTGCAGCGGTTCCGGGCCCACCGGAGCCGGTGGTCTCTGCCATGGATCCTCCCTTTGAGTAGGCCCGTACCACCCACCTGGCTCGGGCACCCCGTGACTCTAGATCGCATTCGTTCCGATGGCGGTACCCAGATCGGCCGAATGAACCGATCAAGTAGGCCGATCGGCTGCTCCGGGGCATCATCGCCTAGCCTCGGACGGTGCCGACGGTGCCGGGCGACCCCCTCCAGCCGCTTCTCGGGCTGGCGGGCGTCGATGCCGCCGCCGGGCAGGCCAGAGCGGCGGTCGACGCCCTGCTGGCCAATCCGATGCTGCGCCGACGCAGCGCCGAGGTCAGTTCCGAGTCGGCCCTCCGCGGTGCCAGGTCCTCGGCCGCTCTCGACGGCTGCGACCTGCCGTTGGACACGGTCCGCGCCGGCGGCGTCGACGATCCGATCCTTGCGGGAGCACTGCGGGCCAGTGCCGCGGTCGGCAGCCTCGTCGCGACCTGGCGGCACGCGCCGATGCAGGCGCTCGCCCGCCTGCACCTGCTCGCCGCGGCGGGGATCCTCCCGGACGACGAACTCGGGCGGCCGACCGCCGACCCGCAGCGCTCCGCCCGGCTCGCCGCGCTGGCGGCCCTGGTCACGGGCGACACGGCCGCGCCGGCGGTCGTCGTGGCCGCCGTGGTGCACGGCGAGCTGCTGGCGGTCGAGCCGTTCCGTGCCGCTAACGGCACGGTCGCGCGGGCGGCGGCGCGGTTGACGATGATCTCCCGCGGACTCGACCCGAAAGCGGTCGGCGTACCGGAGGTCGGTCACGCCGAGCAGGCCGACGAGTACGTCGCCGCCCAGCGCTCCTTCCGGACCGGCGGTGCGGACGGGGTGGCCCGCTGGTTGCGGCACTGCTGCGCGGCGGTGGAGCGCGGCGCGCAGGAGGGACTCGCGGTGTGCGAGGCGATGCGCAGGGGAGCCCGCTGACGGACATGCGAACGGCGCCCCTCAAGGGGCGCCGTCGCGGACGGACATCCGGTTACCAAGCGTGCACCTTTACTCGACGAGCGCAGACCGGTGAGGGTCCGCCCCGACGTGCCTCTCGCGGCTGGACGCGCGTGGGTGCCTGGTGTCCGTGCCCGGTTAACGGCCCGAAAGTCGTCCTCCGTAAGGCTCTTTGTACGCCGTTCCCGGCGCCGAGGGAAGGCCCGTCTGCAGCAACACCGGGCCGGTGCCGGTCAGCCTCGCAGCCGCCGCCGGGCGTACCAGGCCAGGCCCGCCGCGGCGCCGATGCCGACGGCCGTCCCGGCGACGGCCGGTCCGGACTGGCGGGCATTGACCAGCCTGCTGCGTACCGAGACCGCCCGGTCGAAGTGCAGGACCGGCCAGCCGCGTTCGACCGCGGCCCGGCGAAGCGCCCGGTCCGGATTGACGGCCGTGGCGTGCCCGACCACTTCGAGCATCGGTAGATCTGTCACCGAGTCGCTGTAGGCGTAGCTCTCGGCGAGGTCGTAGCCGTGGGAGGCGCTCAGTTCGCGGATCGCGGCGGCCTTGTTCTCCCCGTAGGCGTAGAAGGCGATCTCGCCGGTGTACTTGCCGCCCTCGACCACCATGCGGGTGGCCACGACCCGGTCGGCACCGACCATCGCGCCGACCGGAGCCACGACCTCCTCGCCGCTGCTCGACACGATCACGATGTCGCGTCCGGCCGCGCGGTGCTGCTCGATGAGATCGGCCGCCTCGTCGTAGATCAGCGGGTCGACGATGTCGAACAGGGTCTCCGCGACGATGTCGTTGACCTGCTGCACGTCCCAGCCGGCGCACATCGCGGTGATCTGATCCCGCATCCGATCCATCTGATCGGCGTCGGCGCCCGCGATGAGGTAGACGAACTGGGCATAACTGGCCTTGAGGATGGCCCGCCGGTTGATCAGCCCGCCGTGGAAGAAGGGCCGACCGAACGCGAGCGTGCTCGACGTGGCGATCACGGTCTTGTCCAGATCGAAGAACGCTGCGGAGCCCACAAAAAAACAGTGTATTGGTGGGCTACCGATGGTTTGGGGGAGCGGGATGTGGGGAAAAACGACGGTGCCGAGGTCATTAGGCCTCCACAGAGCCCGGTTCAACCCCCCGGAATCGGGACTCGTAAGACGACCCCCGCCTCCCCCCCAGGCGGGGGTCGTCCTGTCTCTGCGTCCGGATGCGCCGACGCGACGGTTGTCAATCTCTCGTCCACAGCGCACCCGATGATCCACAGTCCGACGACCGGTGCTCCGCGGAGACCCGTCGGTGCGGTGTGCTCGGCGGCACCGTCCGCCGAGGAGCCGCCACATGCCTGCCAATCCCGCCCCGACTCGACCCGCCCCGACTCGACCCGCCCCGACCGGACGCCGCCCGCTGGTCGTCACCGCGGACGAGAACCTCCTCGACGACGTCCTGCGGTTGGCTGCGGCAGTCGGGACGGAGGTCGAGGTCGCCGCCGAGGTGACCGGAGGGCGAACGTCCTGGACTGCGGCGCCGGTGGTTCTCCTCGGCTCGGACGTCGTGGGGCGGTGCTCGGCCGATGCCCTCAGCCGCCGCCAAGGGGTCGTGGTCCTCACCCGGACCGAGCCCACGCCAGAGGTATGGCGCCGGTCGATCGCGGTCGGCGCCGAACAGGTCCTCGTGTTGCCGGCCGCCGAGCCGGCGCTGGCGGAGCTCCTCGCGGCAGCCGATGAGCCGCGACCCCGCAGCGGTCGGGTGGTGTGTTGTGTCGGCGGCCGGGGCGGCGCGGGCGCGTCGGTGCTCGCGGCCGCGCTGGCGGTGACCGCGGGCCGCACCACCAGGCGCCACCCGTTCCTGGTCGACCTCGATCCGATCGGCGGCGGGCTCGACCTCGCGCTCGGCGCGGAGTCCGCCACCGGTCTGCGCTGGCCCGATCTCACGGCGACGTCGGGCCGGGTGTCGGCCGCGTCGCTGCACGAAGCGTTGCCCGTCGTCGCCGGCGTCTCCGTGGTGTCGATGGGCCGGTGCGGCAGCCCCGACGTCTCCGCCGGCGCGGCTCACGCGGTCGTGACAGCCGGCCGGCGCCACGGCGATCTCGTCGTCGTGGATCTGCCGCGGATGCTCACCCCGGCCGCCGCGGCCGCCCTGGTGCTCGCCGACCTCACCCTCCTCGTGGTGCCCGCCGAAGTACGTGCCTGCGCCGCGGCCGCGGCGGTCGCGGCCGGACTCGCCGAGCACACCGGCCGGATCGAGGTCGTCGTACGCGGACCGGCCCCGTCGGGCCTGTCGGCATCGGTCGTCGCCGGATCCCTCGGACTCCCGCTTGCCGGCATGCTGCGCGTCGAGCCGGGCCTGGCCGCCGCACTGGACCGCGGCGCGGCGCCGGCTCGCCGGAGTCGCGGGCCGTTGGCGAATCTGTGCCGCCGCCTGGTCGCCGGCCTCGACGACGAGCCGGTCGCGGCGTCCGCCCGGGAGGTGGCATGAGCCTCGACGGGTCGCTGACCGAGCGGGTCCGTCGCCGCTTGGCGGGATCCGACGCGCCGGTCACGCCGGCCCGTGTCGCCGCGCTGCTGCGCGAAGAGACCGGCGGCCTCGTCGGCGACGTCGAGTTGCTCGACCTGCTCCGCGAGGCCCAGTCCGAATTCGTCGGCGCCGGCCCTCTCGAGCCGTTGCTGCACGACCCGGACACCACCGATGTCCTCGTCAACGCACCGGACCAGGTGTGGGTGGACCGCGGCCGGGGCCTCGAGCACAGCGCGGTCCGGTTCGCCGACGACGCGGCGGTGCGGCGGCTCGCGCAACGGTTGGCCGCCGCGGCCGGACGGCGTCTCGACGACGCCCGACCATGGGTAGACGCGACCCTTCCGGACGGGACCCGATTGCACGCCGTCCTCCCGCCGGTGGCTGCCGACGCCACCTACGTGTCGCTGCGGGTGCTGCGCAGCCGGGTCTTCACGATCGAGGAGTTGGTCGGTCTCGGCACGCTCGCGCCGGACTCCGCAGCTCTGCTCCGGCTCGTCCTCGCCGCGAGGCTCGCGTTTCTCGTCACCGGCGGGACCGGCTCGGGCAACCCCGCTAGTCCCAAAAACACCCACTACGTGGGATCCGGACAGACGACCTATCCCGGGCCCCTGTAATTGCCGATATGCGGGCGCTGAGTGGCGTGTCCAGGGTGAGCTTGCTCATCGCGAAGCGACGGCCGATGGCCGCCCTTTACACACCACTCGGTGGCCGGAGAATTGAGTCGGCAGGGGCCCGGAGTACAGGTGCACCCCGGCTGGCCTGCGCGTTTGCGGATCGGAGGGACGGTAGGACCGTCCGAGCGATCGGTGCCAAG
>DASXJE010000227.1 GCA_036497565.1 Mycobacteriales bacterium | reverse complement strand
CCGCCTTCCCGGCGGGTCAGCCAATGGTTGAGCTCGGCGACCGACGGCTGCCCGAAGAACTCCAGCAGCGCGGCGGTGAGCCCGGTCGCCGGAGCCGCATCGAGCTCGGCGAGGAAGACGGCACGGAACGCCTCGTCCACCAGCCCGAGCGCACCCATGGAGTGCTGGCTCCACCAGCTCATGTCCCACTCGACGCCGGCGCGGCTGCGCGCGGCGACGGCCGCGGCGGTGCCCGCCACCACCGCGACGCCCGCTCCCGACGGCTCCCCGCACCGGATGGCGGCGTACCCGTCGTTGCTGATCGACCGCTGCAGCAGGGACGGCCACTCCGTATCCAGGACCTTGGCCCAGAACGCCTCGTCCTCGGGCCAGTCGACCCCGGCCAGCCGGAATGCCGCACCCGCCACCGCCGCCCGATCCACCCCGGCCCCCGACAGCGCCTCGTCGACCGCATCCAGTACGGCGACCACGGCGTCGGCCGGCTCGGCCACGCCGTAGATGTCGCCGCATCCGGACCGGCCGGCACCGACGATCTGTCCCGAAGAGAAGCAGGCCAACGCGACGGTCTTGCTGTTGCCGGCATCGACGCCGAGGTAAACGCGGCTCATCGTCACCGCAGCAGGCGCTCGGGCAGCCAGGGCGCCTGGGCCGCGGCCATTTCGTCGTACAGCGACTCGGCGACGGTCAGGGACGGCACGAGTGGGTGCGCGGCCATGGCCCGGATCGCGTCCGGTCGGGTGCCGTCCCAGGCCGCGGTCGCCGCCAGGATCTGGTATTCGGCCAGCTGCTGGGTGATCCCGCGGACCGAGTGCGGAAGCGCCTTCTGCGCCTCGGGGTGGAAGCCCTTCGCGTCGACGGTGCCCCACAGCTCGACGACGGTCTCGTCATCGAAGCCCGGGAGTACGCCGTCGTCGTTGGTGACGTTGAACGGCAGCCGGGCGCCGGTGTCGTTGTAGAACGCGGAGATCGCATCGATCGCCAGCTCCAGCTCGTGGATCCCACCGCGGGACCGCGCCGGGTCGAGTCGCGGTGCATCGCTCTCGGCCTGCTCGCGGTAGTGCGCCCAGTAGTCCGGCAGCGACGACATGATTACCTCCGAGCGGGTCTTCCGCGCCATCTGCTGCTCGCGGAGCACCTCGTCCCGGAAGTAGTAGTAGTTGAAGTAGTCGGACGGGATCGACTCCATCGCGACCGCGAGGTGCAGCGCGCGCATCCCGTTGACGTCGGCGATCGGCTGCGTCCGCAGCTCCTCATACCGCTCGCGCAGGAGCGGAAAGACGTCGGCGCCGTCGTAGGTGGCCTCGTTCGACCAGCAGTTGTGGTTGACGCCCACCAGGTTGGCGTCGAGCTTCGCCGGGTCCAGGCCGGCCGCCTTGGCGACGACCGGAGGGAAGACGATCGGGCCTTCGCAGAAGGACGCGATCGGGATGTCGGTGTGGTCGGCGATCGCCTGCGACACGATGTTGACCGGGTTGGTGTAGTTGAAGATCCGCGCACCCGGGGCCACCTCGGAGAGGTTCTTGCACAGCCCCTTCATGACGTTGATCGAGCGCAACGACATCATCATTCCGCCCGGCCCCTGGGTCTCCTGGCCGATGACGCCGTGCTTGAGCGGGATCCGCTCGTCCAGCGCCCGCACCGCGAAGTCGCCGGGCCGGAAGCTGGACAGGACCGCGTCGACGTCGCGCACGCCTTCGCGCTGGTCCGTCGTCGCGGTCACCGTGATGTCGACGCCGGCGCGCTTGGCCATCTTCTCGGTGATCGTCCGGACGATCTCGAGGTGATCGGGATCGAGGTCGATGAGGACGAACTCCGACCCGTCGAACTCCGCTCCGTGATGGACGAACGACGCCATCGTTCCCGCGGCGCGCGACGAGCCTCCGCCGAGGTAGGCGAGCCTGATTCGAGCCATTTCTCTCCTTCTGGCTGGTGCCTCGGCTAGGCGGGTGCGGCCGCCGAGTCTATGAACAACTGCGGATTGGCGCAGTCGGTGATGACGGTGGCGGGCCAGGCCGGGTCGTAGTGCTGGGCCAACCGCATCCGGTCCACGGTCGTGGCCTTGTCGGCGCCGTGGGCCACCATGACGGCCCGCTTCGACTGCTCCTGGATTGTGCCGACCCCGACGGTCACGCCGTACGCCGGGACCGCGTCGAGCCGGCCGCCGAAGGTCGGGAAGGTCGCGAGGTTGTCCCGGCGGGTCGCCTCCGCGAGCGGGATCACGCGGGTCCGGGATCCGGCCGCGGTGCCGGCGGGATTGAAGGCCACGTGGCCGTCGCTCGCCCCCGACGCGAGGATGAACAGGTCCACGCCGCCCTGCTCGGCGATCTGCTTGTCGTAGCGCTCCGGCTCGACCGGATCTGGGATCCAGTAGCGGTCCGGAGTGACGCCGCGGCCGGGACCTGCCGCCCGGTTGAGCGGCCCGACGATCTCCTCCGCCCCGAACCGGGCGCAGCTGTGCGCGAGCGACGACCCGATCCGGGCGAACGAGCCGGTCGCGTCGCGCTCGACGTACTCGTCCATCATGACGATGACCAGCCGGCTCAAGTCGAGTGCGCGGCGTGCAGTCAGCTCGGCGAGGGCCTGGTAGGTGCTGTGCGCGCTGCGGCCGCCGGGACACCCGAGCAGGTAGGCACGGCCGCGCTCCGCGGCGAGGGCGAGATCGGCCGCGATCACGTCGGCGAGCGCCCGGCCGAGAGCGGCGGGGCCGGGAAATACGGTCGGGGTCACCCGCACGCGACACTCCTCCATAAACCAGTCGTACCGAGGATCGTAGTTTGGTCTGACTGGTCTGGTCAATCCGGACGGACGGCTAATCCTGCCCGGCGTGCCGCTCGAGGAACACGTACACCTCGGTCAGATCGACACCCGGGAAGGCGCCGGGCGGCACCGCCGCGAAGACGTGCGACTGGGCCCGCGCGGACGGCCACGCCATCCGGTCCCACGATGCCGACAGGGCCGCCGGCGGTCGCGCGCAACAGCCGGGGTCGGGACAGGTGGACGCCTCGCGGTTGGCGGTCTCGCGCCCGCGGAACCAGCGTGAATCGCGATAGGCGACGCCGACGGTGACGGCGAACGGCTGATCGTCCCCGCCGACCTCGCGACTGGAGCACCAGTAGGCCCCCGTCGGCGTGTCGGTGTACTGGTCGTAGCCCGGATACTTCCCGGAGAGAAAGACTTGGCGCGCGGCCCAGTGCCGGCACACCCGCTGTCCCTCGATCGCCCCGTCCACATCGGACGGAAAGACGATGCCGTCGTTCTCGTAGGCCTTGTAGATGTACCCGTCCTCCCCGCTCTTGACGAAATGGACGCGCAGATCGAGGTGCCGTGTCGCCAGGTTGGTGAAGCGGTGCGCGGCCATCTCGTAGGAGACCGAGAAGATGTCCTGCACGTCCTCGACGGCGAGCGCCCGCTCCTCCTTCGCCTGCTGTAGCAGCGGAACGGCCGCCCGCTCAGGCATCAGCACGGCCGCGGCGAAGTAGTTGACCTCGGTGCGCTGCCGAAGATAGGCACCGAAGTCCAGCGGCTCCTCGTGACCGAGCACGAAATGACCGAGCGCCTGCAGAAGCACGCTGCGGGTGTCGTGCCCGCCGGTCCAGTCGCCCTGCCCGAGGTAGATCCGGTGATTGCGCAGGTCGACGACCGAGCGCGCCGACCGCGGCAGGTCGCGCACGTACTGCGGTGCGAACCCGCAGTGCGCGGCGATCGCGAGGAGCACTCGATGCGACAGCGCTCCGGCGCCGCGGTGGCCGACCGCGTCGAGCGCCTCGCCGGCGAGCCGTTCTATCTCGGGGAAGTAGTTGTCCTTGGCCCGCATGTCCTCGCGCAGCGCCCGGTTCGCCGCCCGCGCCTCCTCGGGTGTCGCGACCACGCGCTGCGACCTGCGCCGCAGCTCGTCGTACAGGGCGACGAGGTGCTCCAGCACCGGCGTCGGCACACGCGCGCCGGTGCGCAGCGGCGGCAGGTCGAGGGCGCGGTAGAGGGGCTCGCGCTGCGACTCGGCCACCGCCAGCTCCAGGGCGGCGCGATGGCTGGGCGGTTCCGGCCGGAGCAGCTCGTCGAGCGGTACGTCGAAGGCCCCGGCGAGGGCGCCGAGCAGCCGCAGCGTGGGCTCGCGGTGCCCGTGCTCGATCTGGGAAAGGTGGGACGGCGAACTGGCGACGAGGACGCCCAGGTCGGCAAGGGTCATCCGCCGGGCGCGCCGCTCATGTCGGATACGCGAGCCGATCACGCGAACGTCCGACGTCGCCGTCGGTGTCGTCGATTCGGCAGGGCCCATGATCCGAACGTTAGAGCGATCATGGCGAGCCGGACAGATTTCGCGTTTTTTCGTCGGCCTTTTCCACGGAGTCAACTCCCGGGACCGATCCTGGGATGAGTACCCGCAACCAAAGGTGATCCCATGACCGTCCTTCACAGGCCCGCCGACGCCCCGTCCATCGCCCGCGACCTCGAGGCCGGCTGGCAGAACGAGACCCGCTGGGCCGACGTCGAGCGGCCCTACAGCGGGCAGGACGTGGTGCGGCTGCGTGGGTCGGTGCAGGAGGAGCACACCCTGGCCCGGCTCGGCGCCGAGCGCCTCTGGACCCTGCTGCACGACGAGCCGTACATCAATGCACTAGGCGCGCTCTCCGGCGGTCAGGCCGTGCAGATGGTGCGGGCCGGGCTCAAGGCGATCTATCTGTCCGGCTGGCAGGTAGCGGCCGACGCCAACACCGCGGGACACACCTACCCGGACCAGAGCCTGTATCCGGTCAACTCCGTGCCGCAGGTCGTCCGCCGCCTCAACAACGCCCTGCTGCGGGCGGACCAGATCTCCTGCACCGAGGACGAGATCGATGCGCCGTACTGGCTCGCTCCGATCGTCGCCGACGCCGAAGCCGGCTTCGGAGGCGCGCTGAACGCGTTCGAGCTGATGAAGGCGATGATCGCCGCGGGCGCCGCAGGGGTGCACTGGGAGGACCAGCTGGCCAGCGAGAAAAAGTGCGGCCACCTCGGCGGCAAGGTGCTGGTGCCGACGCAGCAGCACATCAAGAACCTCACCGCCGCCCGGCTGGCCGCCGACATCGCCGGCGTGCCGACCCTGGTCATCGCGCGGACCGACGCGCATTCCGCCGCCCTCATCACCAGCGACGTCGACGAGCGGGACCGCGCCTTCATCACCGGCGAACGTACGGCGGAAGGCTTCTACCACGTGCGCAACGGCATGGAGCCGGTGATCGCGCGTGGCCTGGCGTTCGCGCCGTACTCCGACCTGCTGTGGGTCGAGACCAGTACGCCGGACCTGGAAGAGGCCCGCCTCTTCGCGGAGGCCGTGCACAAGGACTTCCCGGACAAGATGCTCGCCTACAACTGCTCGCCGTCGTTCAACTGGCGACAGCACCTCGACGACGACACGATCGCCCGCTTCCAGCGGGAGCTGGGCGCCATGGGCTACACGTTCCAGTTCATCACCCTGGCCGGATTCCACGCGCTCAACTACTCGATGTTCGACCTCGCGCACGGCTACGCTCGGGACGGCATGAGCGCCTATGTGAATCTTCAAGAGGCGGAGTTCGCGGCCGAGAGCCGCGGCTACACCGCGACCCGGCATCAGCGCGAGGTCGGTACCGGCTACTTCGACCAGGTCGCCACCGCGATCGACCCGACCGCATCGACCACGGCACTGGCCGGTTCGACGGAGGCGGAGCAGTTCTCGGGTACGGAACGCGCGAGCGTCTGAATGGCGGGCGTCGAGGTCACCGCGCCGGTCGAGCCTCATGCCGACATCCTGACGGCCGACGCCCTGGACTTCGTCGCCGCGCTGCACCGGGAGTTCGACCCGCGGCGCCGGGAACTGCTCGACGCGCGCCGGAAGCGGCACGTCGACATCGCCTCGGGACGTGGTCTGGATTTCCTGGCCGAGACGGCAGACGTCCGGTCGGGTGACTGGCGGATCGCGCCGCCGGCGCCGGGTCTGGTGGACCGGCGGGTCGAGATCACCGGTCCGACCGAACGCAAGATGCTGGTGAATGCGCTGAACTCCGGGGCCGACGTCTTCATGGCCGACTTCGAGGACTCCAACTCCCCGACGTGGGCCAACATGGCCGGTGGGCAGGCGAATCTCGTCGCCGCGATCGACCGGCGGATCGACTTCACCAGCCCGGACGGCAAGGACTACCGGCTCGCCGATGAGACCGCGACGCTCGTGGTACGCCCACGCGGATGGCATCTCGACGAACGCCACGTCGTCATCGACGGTGAACGGGCGGCGGCGAGCCTCGTCGACTTCGGCCTCTACTTCTTCCACTGCGCGCGCCGGCTGATCGACCGCGGCGCCGGGCCGTACTTCTATCTGCCGAAGCTGCAGAGTCATCTGGAGGCGCGACTCTGGAACGACGTCTTCTGCGTCGCACAGGAACGGCTGGGCATCCCCCGCGGCACCATCCGGGCGACCGTGCTCGTCGAGACGATCCCGGCGGCGTTCGAGATGGCCGAGATCCTGCACGAGCTCCGCGAGCACTCCAGCGGCCTCAACGCCGGTCGGTGGGACTACACCTTCAGCATCATCAAGGAGTTCCGCGAATCCGGCGGCGCCATGATGCTGCCGGACCGCAACTCGGTGACGATGACCGTGCCCTTCATGCGCGCGTACACGTCACTGCTCGTGCGGACGTGTCACGCGCACGGCGCGCACGCGATCGGCGGCATGGCGGCGTTCATCCCGAGCCGCAAGGACGCCGCGGCCAACGAGGTGGCTCTCGCCAAGGTGCGCGCCGACAAGGAACGGGAGGCCGGCGACGGTTTCGACGGCTCGTGGGTGGCCCACCCCGACCTGGTGCCGGTCTGCCGCGAGGTCTTCGACGCCGTGCTGCACGGGCGGCCCAACCAACTCGACCGGATCCCCGACGACGCCGGAGTGACCGCGGCCCGACTCCTCGCCGTCGACGAAACGCCGGGCGAGATCACGGAGGACGGGCTGCGCAACGACATCAGCGTCGCGCTGCAGTATCTGACCGCGTGGCTGGGCGGCAACGGCGCGGTCGGGATCTACAACCTGATGGAGGACGCGGCGACCGCGGAGATCGCCCGCGCGCAGATCTGGCAGTGGGTGCACAACCGCGCCACGCTGACCAACGGCGAGACGGTCACCGCCGAACTCGTGTACCGCATCGAGCAGGAGGAACTGGACCGGCTGCGCCGAACCCTCGGCGACGCCTACCCCGGCGAACGTGCCGCGCAGGCGCAGGAGATCTTCAACCAGGTCGCGCTCGCCGACGACTTCGCGGAGTTCCTCACCCTCCCGGCGTACGAACTCCTCCCCTGACCGTTCCCCGCGGCGGGGCTCACATCGTGGGGTCGCCGCGGACGAGACGGGAGCCGGCGCGGATCACGACGGCGGCGCCCGCGACCAGCAGCGCCAGCCCGGGGATCGCCGTCGCCGGGGGCACCTGGTGCAACCACAGCGCGGCGATGAGCGACGCGCCCGGCACCTCAACGAGGATCGCCAGGCTCACGACGGTGGCGCTGGTGGTCCGCAGTACGACGTTGACCAGCGAGTGCCCGAGCAGTTGGGCGGCGACCGTGAGCGCCACGAGCTTCAGCCAGGTCTCCCCGCTGTAGCCGACCAGTTGCGTGCCCGCGGCCAGGTTGACGACGAGCAGCAGCACCGCACAGACCGGGTAGCAGATCGCGGTGTACGACGCGGTGCTCACACCGGACCGCACCTTGGCGCCGATGGTGACGTAGCCGGCCCCGAAGGCGCCGCCGACCAGGGCGAGCAGATCACCGACCAGCGCCTTGCCGGACAGGTGTACGTCGACCCCGGCCAGCAGCGCGGTCCCGAGCACCGCCAGCCCGATGCCGACCCACACCGTGCGCGGCACCGTGCGCCCGGCGGCGCGGGCGAAGGCGGCCGCCCACACCGGTTGGGTGGCGACCAGGGCCGTCGACGAGGCGACCGACGTCAGGGCCAGGCTCGGTATCCAGGTGCCGAAATGGACCGCCAGCAGCACGCCAGCGGTCGTCGACAGCCGCCAGCTACGCCGATCCAGCGTGCGCAGCTCCCGCCACCGGCGCAGCAGCGCCCAGGGAAGGATGACCGCGCTGCCCATCGCGTTGCGCCAGAAGGCGATCGCCAGCGCCGGTGCGGCGGTGGCGACGACGAGCGGGCCGGAGGTGGAGACGGCGACGACGGCGACCGCCAACAGTCCGATGTCGGCCGCCGGCGGGCGGGCGAACGTGGCCGGCGCCCCGGTCACCTCGACTCCACCGCGATCCGGCACGGGACCGATCGTTCCAGTCGACCGGACCCGGCGGGCAGCCGGACCGCGCGGACTCCCATGCCCTGGCGGGCCGTGGGAGGCTGCCGGGGTGTCCGCGACACCGCCGCCGATCGCCGAGGCGATGAAGAAGGCCGACGTGGTCTGGATCGCCCCGGCCGGCGGTCCCCGGCCGGCGCCGGCCTGGCTGCACTGGACCGGCGAGGCGGCGTACGTCGTGTGCGGGCCCGGCGAGCAGCCGCTGACCGGGCTCGCCGACGCGACGTCGGCCACCGTGACGGTGCGCTCGCCAGAGACGGGTGCCAGCATCCTCTGCTGGGACGCCGACGTCACCGCCGTCGCGCCGGCCAGCCCCACGTGGGACGAGGTCGTGCCCGCACTCGTCCTCGGCCGCCTCAACGCCGCCGACCGTCGGACGCTTGCCGACCGGTGGGCCCGGACGGCCACCGTGCTCCGGCTGGCACCGACCGGGGAATGGCGGCGCGCCTAGGTCGGCGCGGCCGTCACCGGCGGCAACGACGGTAATCTTTGCACCGTGCCGGCGCTGTCCAAGTACTTCATCACCCGCCTCGCCGGACTCAACGTTCTCGACCCGAACGGCGAGCCGGTGGGCCGGCTTCGCGACGTCATCGTGCGGCTGCGACCGGGCCACCAACCGCCCCGGGTCCTCGGCCTGCTCGTCGAACTGCAGCACCGGCGGCGGATCTTCGTCCCCATCGGCAGGATGACGGCGATCGACTCCGGCGCGATCGTGCTGGCCCGGGGCACGGTGAGCCTGCGGCGGTTCGAGCAGCGGGCCGGGGAGCAGCTCGTGCTCGGTGAACTGCTCGACCGCCGGGTGACCGTGCTTGAGAACGACACCGCAGCGATCGTCGTCGACGCCGCGATGGAGGAGACCCGCACCCGGGACTGGGTGATCACCCGGGTCGCCGTACGCGAGCTCGGCAGCGGCCGGCTGTCCCGGCGGGGTCAGCTGCGTCAGCTCGACTGGGACGAGGTCAGCGGGCTGTCGATCACCGGCTCGCAGGGCGCGGAGAGCCTGCTCGCGGTGCTCGCGACCATGCGGGCGACCGACCTGGCGACCACGTTGAAGGACATGCCGGACAAACGACGGCACGAGGTGGCCCAGGCGCTCGACGACGACCGGCTCGCCGACGTCCTGGAGGAGCTGCCGGAGGAGGACCAGGTCGAGATCCTCGCCGCCCTGGCCGACGACCGCGCCGCGGACGTCCTGGAGGCGATGGACCCCGACGACGCGGCCGACCTGCTCGCGGAGATGCCCGAGACCGACAAGGACCGGCTGCTGGCCCTGATGGAGCCGGAGGAGGCCGAACCGGTACGCCGGCTGATGACCTATCCCGACGACACCGCGGGCGGCCTGATGACCAGCGAGCCGGTCATCCTGCCGCCCGACGCCACCATCGCCGAGGCGCTCGCCCGGGTGCGCAACCCGGATCTGAGCCCGGCCCTGGCCAGCCAGGTCTACGTCTGCCGCCCCCCGACCGAGACCCCGACCGGGCTCTACCTCGGCGCCGCCCACATGCAGCGGCTGCTGCGGGAACCGCCCGGATCGCTCGTGAGCGGCGTCCTCGACAAGACCCTGACCCCGCTCCGGCCGGACGCCCCGCTGCTCGACGTCACCCAGATGCTCGCGGCGTACAACCTCGTGGCGGCCGCGGTGGTCGATGACGGTGAGCGCCTGGTCGGCGCGGTGACCGTCGACGACATCCTCGACGCGCTATTGCCCGAGGACTGGCGGGACAGGTCGACCGGTGGCTGAGCGGACCGGTCGTCGGCTCGACCAGCCCAAGGGGGTCGGTCGACGGCTGTCGATGCCCCACGGCGAGGACCTGCTGGGCCGGGTCTCCGAAGGAGTTGCGCGGTTCTTCGGCAGCGCGCGCTTCATCCTGATGCAGACCCTGATCGTCATCGTCTGGATCACGCTCAACGTCGCGCAGGCCACGAAGGCGATCCGCTGGGACCCTTACCCGTTCATCCTGCTCAACCTGGCGTTCTCCACCCAGGCCGCCTACGCCGCCCCGCTGATCCTGCTCGCGCAGAGCCGGCAGACCGACCGGGACCGGGTGTCGATGGAGGAGGACCGCGCGCAGAACAACCGCTCGATCGCCGATACCGAATACCTCACCCGGGAGATCGCGGCGGTCCGGATCGCCCTCGGCGACGTCGCCACCCGGGACTTCATCCGCTCCGAGCTCACCCGGCTGGTCGAGTCGACCCGCGCGGAGGAAGAGGACTCCCCCGCGCAGTGACGCGGGGAGCCGTCAGTCGGTTTCGAGCAGTCTGCCCATCAACGTCGCGAGCTGGGCGAGCTCGGCGTCGGACAGCCGGCTGATCATGTGCTCCTCGACGCCGCGCAGGTGGGTCGGCGCCGCTTCGCGCAGGCGCTGCAGCCCCGCCGCCGTGAGCACCGTGAAGGTCCCCCGGGCGTCGCCCTCGCAGGCCTGGCGCTCGACCAGACCATCGCGCACCAGGCGGTCGACCAGCCGGGTGAGGCCGGACCGGGAGAGCATCACCCGGTCGGCCAACTCGGTCATCCGGAGCCGGTGCTCGGGCGCCTCGACCAGCTGGACGAGGACGTCGTAGAACGACAGCGGCAGGCCCTGCTCGAGCACCAGTTCCGCTTCGAGCTCGCGGATCACGGTGGCGTGCGCCCGGAGGAAGAGCCGCCAGGCCTCCAGCGCGGCCGGGCTCGGGCGGACATTCTTCGGCTCGGCCCGGACCGACGAGAGTGCCGGCGGGCCGGCCGGCGGCGGGCCGGACAGCGGTGGGGAGCTCGGGGCACTCGTCGACATTGGCAAATGATAATGCGCAATTGGCGTGCTGGGCACCGGCGGCGGGCGTGTTCTGATCGCCGCCGTAACATGAGGCAGTCAGTTCTCGCCTCGCCCACCCGGGACATTCATGCCGACGGCAGTCACCGAACAACCCGACATCGAGCGGATCCACGCCGCCCTGCAGACCGTGCAGGACCCGGAGATCCACCGACCGATCACCGAGCTGGAGATGGTCAAGGACGTCAGCGTCGGCGCCGACGGCGTCGTCGCCGTCGAGGTCTGGCTCACCGTGGCCGGCTGTCCGATGCGCGAGACCATCATCCGGGACGTGACGGCGGCCGTCAGTGCCGTCGACGGGGTCACCGCAGTCCGGGTCGAGCTCGACGTGATGAGCGAGGAGCAGCGCAAGCAACTGCAACAGCGGCTGCGGGGCGGCACTCCCGAACCCGAGATCCCGTTCGCCAAGCCGGGATCGCTGACCCGGGTCTATGCCATCGCGTCGGGCAAGGGCGGTGTCGGCAAGTCCAGTGTCACCGTCAACCTGGCCGCCACCCTCGCCGAGCGTGGCCTGTCCGTCGGGGTCGTCGACGCCGACATCTACGGGCACAGCATTCCCCGGATGCTCGGGGTGACCGGCAAACCGACCCAGGTCGAGAAGATGATCATGCCGCCGCAGGCGCACGGCGTGAAGGTCATCTCGATCGGCATGTTCACCCCGGGAAACAGTGCCGTGGTGTGGCGCGGGCCGATGCTCCACCGCGCCCTGCAGCAGTTCCTGGCCGACGTGTTCTGGGGCGACCTCGACGTACTGCTGATGGACCTGCCTCCGGGCACCGGCGACATCGCCATCTCGGTGGCTCAGCTCGTCCCGTCGGCGGAGATCCTGGTCGTCACCACGCCGCAGCTCGCCGCCCAGGAGGTCGCCGAGCGGGCCGGCAGCATCGCCCTGCAGACCCACCAGCAGATCGTCGGCGTGGTGGAGAACATGTCGGGTCTGCCCTGCCCGCACTGCGGGGAGATGGTCGACGTATTCGGGTCCGGGGGCGGTCAGCGGCTCGCCGACTCGCTGTCCCAGTCGACCGGGACCACGGTGCCGCTGCTCGGGACGGTGCCCATCGACATCCGGCTCCGCGAAGGCGGCGACGAGGGCCGCCCGCTCGTGCTGTCCGATCCGAGCGCGCCGGCCGCGGCGGCGCTGGGGACGGTCGCCGACGCGCTGGCCGTGCGCCAACGCGGGCTGGCCGGGCGGTCGCTCAACCTCACCCCGGTGCGGCACTAGCGACCGGTGGGACGTCCGCTCAGGTGGCGTCCGGGTCGTACGGCGCGGCCTCGCCCTCGGAGAGCGGCTTCTGTGGCTGGGCCGGGCGGCTGGTGGCCTCGTCACTGAACGGGTCGTCGAGGTCCTCGAACAGGTGCTTGCGGACGAACGTCCGCGGGTTGAGCGAGTCGAGGTCGACGTCGGCGAATTCCGGACCGAGCTCGGACTTGAGCTGGGTACGGGCGCCCTGCGCCATGGTCCGGACCTGCTTGAGCATCTTCGCCGCGTCGCGGGTGACACCCGGGAGTCGGTCGGGACCGAAGACGATGAGCGCGACCACCGCGAGCACCATGATCTCGCCCCAGCCCAATGAGCTGAACACGGTCGCCTCCTTCGCCTTCCCGGGCACCTGCAGACTGCCCGTCTACGACTCAGCCTAACCCGAGTGCCGGAAAGACCGGCAGATCAATCTCGTTGGAGCGTGGCCCGGACGGTCTTGGGCGATCCGCCACGGTCGATCGTGAGCGTGACCGTGTCACCCACCCGGTGGGATCCGACGAGCACGATCAGCTCCTCGGAGCTCGACACCGGCTTGCCGTCGATCGCGGTGATGACGTCGCCTTCCCGGATGCCGGCCTTCTGGGCGGCTCCCCCGCGGTCGACCACCTCGACCTGGGCACCGTCCCCGCCCCGGCGGCCGAGATCGGTCACCGAACGGGCATTCAACCCGAGTGTGGCGTGCACGACATGTCCGCTGTGGATCAATTGCAGGGCGATACGCCGCGCCGCGTTGATCGGGATGGCGAAGCCGACACCGATGCTGCCGCTCTGTCCCTGGGAGCCGAGTGACGCGATGGCCGAGTTGATGCCGACCGTCGCGCCGGTGGCGTCGACCAGCGCGCCGCCGGAGTTTCCGGGGTTGATCGCGGCGTCGGTCTGGATGGCGTCGATGACGGCATTGGTGTCGCTGCCCTCGCCGGACAGGCGCACCGGCCGGTCGAGGGCACTCACGATGCCGGAGGTCACCGTGCCGGCCAGGCCGAGCGGCGAACCGATCGCGATGACCGGGTCGCCGACCACGATCTTCGACGAATCGCCGAGCCGGGCCACCACCAGGCCGGGCTTGTCGACCTTGATGACGGCGAGGTCGGTCTTCGGGTCCCGCCCGACGATCCGCGCCGAGGACGAGGACTGGTCGTTGTAGATCACCCTGATGGTCCCGGCGGACGTGGCCGCCAGCGAGACGACATGGTTGTTGGTGAGGATGTATCCCTTGGCGTCGATGACGACGCCGGACCCGGTGCCCTCCTCGTCGGCGGTGCGCACCTGGATCGAGACCACCGACGGCAGCACCCGCCGGGCGATGTCGGCGACCGACCCGGGCCGCCGCTGGATCGACGGACCGACGGTGGCGAGCTTGGCGCCGGGGTCGAGCAGGGAAGAGGTTCCGTAGTGGTCGGCGAGCACGAATCCGGTCGCGCCCCCGACACCGGCGAGCAGCAGGGCGATGATCACGACGAGGGCGGCGCCGCCGACGGACGGCCGGCGGGGACGCCAGCGTCGGCGTACCCCGGGCCCGGCGGCCGGAATGTCGTCGGCGGGCGGCGGTGGCGGGTCCTCGAAGACGACCGGCGCACCCAGGTACGGCGCCGAGGCGGGGTCACGCCACGGGTCGCGGTCGGCGCCGGGCACCCACCAGGGTGACTCGCCGCGGCCGGCGTCGGCCGGGCCGGGCGGGCGGTCGAAGGCGCCGGTGCCGGCGTCGGGACGGCCGAACGCCTGCTCGGTCTCCGGCGTGGGCACCGACGGCGGCACGGCTCGCGCGGCCGGCGCCGGCGCGGGCCGGTTCGGCGCAGCGAAGGGCGCATCGACGCCGTTTGGACGCCGGAACGGGTCGTCGCCGTCGCCCCCGGCACGGTGCTGGCTCATGTCGACGGAGGTACCGTCGTGCCGTTCACCCGGGTGCCTCCCCTGATCGGCCTACCGCTGGCTGGGCCGTCCTGCGCTTCGATCCAGCCCCAAGCCTCCCGCATGATCGCGCGTTTTGCTCCGTTCTCGCACGATCCGGACGGCGAGCGATGCTACCGCCGGTCGGCTACCGCTGGCCGACGAAGGATGCCGACATCACGTCGGGCGCCGTGGGCATCCGCAGCGGCCGGTTGGGCATGCTCCCGATCCGGGTGGTGTCCACCTCGCTGACGCTCGACGATCCGCCGGGCGCGACGACGGAGGAGCCGCCTGCGGGGCCGGCTCCTGCCGACGCCGGGGCGGGTGAGAAGGAGGCGAGCATGCCGACCGCGATCCCGGCGGCCGCGCCGACCAGGCCGCGGCTCAGCCGCTGCGTGCGCGGGCCGCGGTGGGGGTGCGGGAGGGACCAGGCCCGGTGCGCCCGTCCGGCGTCATCGCCAGCACGGCGGGCGGCGTCGCCGGTGCCCCAGACCAGGTTGCTGCCCTCGACGGCGAGCACGATGTCCGGCGTACCGATGTCGGCCGTGAGCGGTATGCCGCGCAGCTTCGCCAACAGGTCGGAGGACGGGGCGGGCTCCCCGGCGGCGAGCAGGACGCGCTTCGCGTGACGCTGGAGGACGACCGACCGACGGCACTCGGCGCAGACCGCGAGGTGTGCCTCGGCGCGGTGCTCGGGCACCGTCGCCAGCTCACCGTCGACGTATGCAGCCACCGCTTCCGCGGCGAGGTGCAGGTCGGGGATCGTCATGAGGCTTCGTCCGCCGTGGGTACGCCGGTCAGGGAATCCTCTGCGAAGGATTCCTCTGTGAAGGATTCTTCTGCGAAGGATTCCTCTGGGATATTACCGGCGCCGTAGCGGCTGCGGGCCGGTGCGCGGTGGGCGAGCGACTCACGCAGGGCCAGCCGACCACGATGGATCCGGCTGCGGACGGTACCGAGCTTGATGCCGAGGGTGGCGGCGATCTCCTCGTAGGACAGGCCCTCGATGTCGCACAGCACGACGGCGACCCGGAAGTCGAGGGGCAGCGAGTCCAGTGCCGCCTGCACGTCGGGATCGAGGTGGGTGTCGGTGAACGCCTGCTCGGGGCTGGGCTCGCGGCCGGGCAGCCGGCCGTTGTCCTCGGGCAGCGCGTCGAAGCGGATCCGCTGCCGGCGCCGCACCAGGTCGAGGAAAAGGTTGGTCGTGATGCGGTGCAACCAGCCCTCGAAGGTCCCCGGGCTGTAGTTGGCCAGGGATCGGAACACCCGGACGAAGGTCTCCTGGGTGAGGTCCTCGGCATCCTGGCGGTTGCCCGCCAGGCGGTAGGCGAGGCGATAGACCCGCGCCGAGTGCGCGCGGACCACCTCGTCCCAGGTAGGAGGCACCCAGGTGGGACCGGTCGACGCGGTCGCATCGGCCACGACGGCACCTCCACGCTGAACGGCGAACGACGCCTCCATGGTGCCCTGTCCCTCCGCCCAACGCTCATCTGATCTTGCTTTTCTTATGCAACGCTCAGGTGCTACCGGTGCGTTCCCCCATCCGGTGCCCTCAGCCGGGTCCCCAATCCAGTCGCTGGGGGCGCTAGGCTCGCTCCCGGTCATCGCGTGATTCTCGGAGGTTAGACATGCCCAGCACGGCCGGCATCCAGGCGACCCGCGACTACGCCGAGGGTTACCTCGCCGAGGACGCGCCGCTGCTCGCGGCCCGGGCCCGGGCCAAGGAATTGGGCTGCGCCCCGATCGGTCCCGGAGGCGGCGCGGCGCTGCGTTTCCTCGCCCGCGTCATCGCCGCCCGCGCCGTGGTCGAGATCGGCACCGGCACCGGCGTGTCCGGTCTGTGGCTGCTGCGCGGCATGCGCGACGACGGGATCCTGACCACGGTCGACACCGAGGCCGAGCACCAGCGGGCGGCCCGTCAGACCTACACCGAGGGCGGCATCGCCTCGTCGCGCACCCGGCTGATCCACGGTGCCGGGCTGGAGGTCATGCCGCGGCTGACCGACGGTGCCTACGACATGGTCTTCCTCGACGCCGCCAAGACCGAGTACGGCGACTACCTCGCCGAGGCGCTGCGGCTGCTGAGGCCCGGCGGCCTGGTGGCGTTGGACAACATGCTGTGGCACGACAAGGTGGCCGACTCCTCGGCCCGCGACGCGGAGACCATCACGATCCGCGACCTGGGCAAGGAGATCCGCGACCGCGACGATCTGGTTCCGGCGCTGCTGCCGGTGGGCGACGGGTTGCTCGCCGCCGTCTACCAGCCCTGATCGATTACAGGACCTTCGACAGGAACGACTTGGTCCGCTCGTGCTGTGGATCGGCGATGATCGCGCGCGGCGTTCCTGACTCGACCACGATGCCGTCGTCCATGAACACCAATGAATCGCCCACTTCGCGGGCGAATCCCATCTCGTGGGTGACGACGATCATCGTCATGCCGTCGTTGGCGAGCCGGCGCATCACGTCGAGCACTTCACCGACCAGCTCCGGGTCGAGCGCGCTCGTCGGCTCGTCGAAGAGCATCAGTTTCGGCCGCATCGCCAACGCACGGGCGATCGCGACCCGCTGCTGCTGGCCGCCGGAGAGCTGATTGGGATAGACGTCGTCCTTGTCCCGCAGCCCGACCATGTCCAGCAGGTTGCGGGCCCGGCCCACCACCTCGGCATGCTTCTCCCGCCGCACCCGGATCGGCGCCTCGACGATGTTCTGCATGACGGTCATGTGCGGGAACAGGTTGAACCGCTGGAAGACCATGCCGATCTCGGCGCGTTTGGTCGCGACCTCGCGATCCCGCATCTCGTGCAGCTTGTCCCCGACCTGCCGGTAGCCGACCAGCTCACCGTCGACGGAGAGCCGGCCGGCGTCGACCTGTTCCAGGTGGTTGATGCAGCGCAGGAACGTCGACTTGCCCGAGCCGGACGGGCCGATGATGCACATGACCTCGCCCGCGGAGACGCGCAGCGTGATGCCCTTGAGCACCTTGAGCCGGCCGAAGTTCTTGCACACCTGCTCGGCCTGAACCATGGCGTGGCCGCCATCGACGGTCGTGGTCATGACGGCGCCTCCGCGGTCGTACGGAATCGGCGGCGCAGCCGCTGCCACGGCGTCGGCGGCAGCTCGCGGCTCGACCCGCGGGCATAGTGCCGCTCGATGTAGTACTGGATGACCGACAGCACCGAGGTCATGAGGATGTACCAGAGGCTCGCGACGACGAGCAACGGGATCTGCTGGTAGTTGCTGCCGTAGATGTCCTGCACGGCCTTCAACAGGTCGGTCACCGCGATGACGACGACCAGTGAGGTCGTCTTGAGCATCGAGATCGTCTCGTTGCCGGTCGGGGGGATGATGACCCGCATGGCCTGCGGCAGGACGATGCGCCGCAGGGTGCCCATCTTCGACATGCCCAGCGCCTGCGCCGCTTCGGTCTGGCCGTGGTCGACGGAGAGCATCCCGGCCCGCACGATCTCGGACATGTAGGCCGCTTCGTTCAGACCCAGGCCGAGCAGCGCTCCCACGAAGAGCGGGATGATCTTGTTGGCGTCGAAGGTGACGAACGCCGGCCCGAAGGGGATCCCGAGCGTCGGGAACTGGTAGAGCGCCGCGGCGAACGACCAGAAGATGATCTGCACCAGCACCGGCGTGCCGCGGAAGAACCAGACGTAGGTCCACGCGACGCTCGACACGACCGGGTTCGCGGACAGCCGCATCACCGCGAGGACGATGCCCAGGATGATGCCGATCAGCATCGCCAGCACGGTGAGCTCGAGGGTCACGAGGATCCCGTGCAGGACCGTCGTGTAGGTGAGGTACTTCCAGACGATGCTCCAGTGCCAGGCCGGGTTGGTGAACAGCGAGTGGATGAGCATCGCCACGAGCACCGCAAGGACCGCGGCGACCACCCACCGTCCCGGGTGGCGCACCGGGACGGCGGTGATGAGCTCCGGCCGACCGTCGGCCGGGTTGTCTGCTGAGTGACCGCTAGCCGCGACGCTCTCCGGCTTCGAGGCCATTGCTAGGAGGTCGCCCCGTTGATCGTCGGGTTGCTGATCGCGCCGGCCTGCACTCCCCATGCCTTCAGGATCGTCAGGTACTGCCCGCCGGCCATCAGCTTCTTGACGGCCGCGAGGACCGCCTTGTCCATCGTCCCGGTGTCCTTGGGGATGGCGATGCCGTACGGCGCCTCGTCGGCCGTCTTGCCGACCTTCTGGAACAGCTGGGGGTTGGCCTTCACGGCGTAGTCGACGACGGGCGTGTCAGCCAGGTAGCTCTGGATCCGCCCCGCCTGCAAGGCCGTATTGACGTCGGACTGGTTGGGATATCCGCTCGCCACTGGTGCCGCCTTGCCCGCCGCCTTGCACTTCTGCACGACCGAGTCGGGCTCGTTCTTCTGCAGCGACTCCAGCTGGGTGGTGCCGTTCTCCGCACCGACCTTCTTGCCGCAGAGGTCGGTCGTGCCGGAGATGTGCAGTGGGTTGCACTTCTTGGCCATGATCGACGTACCGGCGGTGAAGTAGGTCACGAAGTTGACGGTCTGCTGCCGCTCTTTGGTGTCGGTGAACGACGACATACCGAGGTCGTACTTGTGGGCCGCCAGGCCGGCGAGGATGCCGTCGAAGCTGGCGTTGACGAACTTCGTCTGCATTCCCAGGGTCTTGCCGATCGCGTTACCGAGATCGACGTCCATCCCGACGATCTTGCCGCCGGAGGAGAGGAATTCATTCGGCGGGTAGGACGCGTCGGCGGCGACCGTCAGGGTCCCCTTGGACCTGATGGACGCCGGAACCATGCCGGCGGCCGCGCTGTCCTTGGCGACGGTGACCGTGGCCGGGGTGATCGGCGGCGGTTTCGGGGCGCCGGTACCGACCTTGCACGTGCCGCCCGAGCTGCCCGACCCGCCTGAGCTGCTCGACCCCGAGCTCACCGTCGTACCGCAGCCGGCCAATACCAGCACCGCGACGACTGCTGCCACTGCAGACGCACCAATGGCGCGAACGCCGATCCTCATTTGATCCCACCCCCGGGTTTCCGCCCCAACCGTCCTGGGTGCCTGATCGACCCGGACCCGGGTAACCCTAGGCCACCCGGCGCCACGATCCCGGACGAACACCCGCATCGTGACCTCGCCGCCGCTCACCGGGACAGCACGGAATACGCAATCAGGGCATTACGGAAGCGCTTTCTGGCCCTTCCCGAGTACGACGATCCCGGCGGGGCTGACCTGGTAGCGCTGCCGGTCCATCTCACAGTCGACACCGATGTGGGCGCCGTCGGGGATGACGACGTTCTTGTCGAGGATCGCCCGCCGGACGACGGCACCGCGCCCGATGGTGACGTTGTTCATGACGACGCAGCCCTCGACGTAGGCGCCGGCGAGCACCCGGACTCCCGGCGAGAGGATCGACTGCCGCACCGTGGCGTTGGCCACGATCACGCCGTTGCTGACGATCGACTCCTGCGCCATCCCACCCTCGACGAACTTCGCCGGCGGCTGCTCGAGGTGGGTGGTGAAGATCGGCCAGTCCTGGTTGTAGAGGTTGAAGATGGGATGAACGGCGACCAGGTCCATGTGCGCGTCGTAGAACGTGTCGAGCGTCCCGACGTCGCGCCAGTAACCGCGATCGCGATCGGTGGCCCCGGGCACGTCGTTATTGGCGAAGTCGTAGACGTTGGCCGACCCGCGCTCGACCAGCATGGGGGCGATGCTGCCGCCCATGTCGTGCACGGAGCTGTCGTCGGCGGCGTCGGCCTTGAGGGCCTCGAGCAGCGTCCCGGTCTCGAAGACGTAGTTGCCCATCGACGCGAACGTCTCGTCCGGGCTGTCCGGCAGCCCGGGCGGGTCGGCGGGCTTCTCCAGGAACTGGCGGATCTTGCCCTTGTCGTCGGCGTCGATGACCCCGAACGCCGACGCCTCCGACCGCGGCACGCGGATCCCGGCGACCGTCAACCCGGCGCCGGATTCGATGTGCTGCTCGACCATCTGACTCGGGTCCATCCGGTACACGTGGTCGGCACCGAAGACCACGATGTGGTCGGGCTGGTCGTCGTAGACGAGGTTGAGGCTCTGATAAATCGCGTCGGCGCTGCCGGTGAACCAGCGCGGGCCCAACCGCTGCTGCGCCGGCACCGGGGTGATGTAGTTGCCGAGCTCGGTGGACATCCGCCAGGTCGTGGTGATGTGCCGGTCGAGCGAATGCGACTTGTATTGGGTGAGCACACATAACCGCAGGTATCCGGCATTGACCAGATTCGACAGCACGAAGTCGATCAGCCGGTAGCTGCCGCCGAACGGGACGGCCGGCTTCGCGCGGTCGGCCGTCATCGGCCAGAGGCGCTTGCCCTCACCACCCGCCAGGACGATGCCGAGCACCCGAGGTTGCGTCCGCATGGCACGACCCTATCCACGATCCGGCGTCGGCGCTCTACTCTCCTATGCCATGCGTGTAGCACTGCTCAGCCGCGAGTTTCCCCCCGAGGTCTACGGCGGGGCCGGGGTCCACGTCGAATATCTGGTGCGCGAATTACGGCCGCTCGTCGACCTCGACGTGCACTGCTTCGGCGCACCACGCGAGGATTCGGTCGGCGCCAGCGCCCACCAGGCACCGCCGTCGCTGGCCGGAACCAATCCGGCGCTGGCGACGCTCGGCGTCGACCTCGACATGGTGGCCGCCATCGACGACAGCACCCTCGTGCACTCCCACACCTGGTACGCCGGCCTCGCCGGACACCTCGCCGGGCTGCTCTACGACGTACCGCATGTCGTGACCGCGCATTCGCTGGAGCCGGCCCGGCCCTGGAAGGCCGAACAGCTCGGCGGCGGATACCGGGTGTCGTCCTGGGCGGAGCGGACGGCGTTCGAAGCCGCGGACGCGGTCATCGCCGTCAGCGACGGGATGCGCCGCGACGTCCTGGCCACCTATCCCCGGGTCGACCCGGCCCGCGTGCACGTGGTGCGCAACGGGATCGACACCCAGACCTACCGTCGCGTCGACGACACCGACGCGCTGGTCCGCCACGGCGTCGATCCGCACCGGCCCTACGTCATCTTCGTCGGCCGGATCACCCGCCAGAAAGGGCTTGCGCACCTGGTCCGCGCTGCGGCGGCCTTCGACAAGGACACCCAGGTGGTGCTCTGTGCCGGCGCGCCGGACACCGTGGAGCTGGCCGAGGAGATCCGCGCCGGCGTCGCGGAGCTGCAGGCCACGCGTGACGGCGTCGTCTGGATCACCGAGATGCTCGACCGGAGCGACGTCGTACAACTGCTGTCGCACGCCACCATCTTCTGCTGCCCGTCGGTCTACGAGCCGCTCGGCATCGTCAACCTCGAGGCGATGGCCTGTGAGGTCCCCGTGGTCGCCAGCCGGGTCGGCGGGATCCCCGAGGTGGTCGACGACGGGATCACCGGCCTCCTCGTGGAGATGGGCGAGGCAGGCGGGACGACCTTCGAGGGCGGTCTGGCCGGTGCGGTCAACACGCTCCTGCGCGATCCGGACCGCGCCCGGTCGATGGGGCTCGCGGGCCGGGCTCGTGCCGTCGACGAATTCGGCTGGCCGACCATCGCCCGCCAGACTGTGGCCGTCTATGGAACCGCCCTCGGATAACGGTCAGCCGGCGGTGGCCTTCAGCGCGTCGCCCAGGGCGGAGGCTTCATCGGCCGACATTTCCACGACGAGCCGCCCGCCGCCCTCCAGCGGGACGCGCATGACGATGCCGCGTCCCTCCTTGGTGACCTCGAGCGGACCGTCGCCTGTCCGCGGCTTCATGGCCGCCATTCGTGCCTCCTCCAGCGCGACCGGCCCTGCTGCCGGCTTCGCGTTGCTCGACCATCGTGACGCCACCCGTAGGCACGGGCGACCACGTGACCCTGACATTCTCCCCTATCCGTTCACGATCGGGAAAGTCCGGGTGGATCACGGCGCTGTAGGGTCGGCCCACCGCAGGCCTGGTCACCACTGGAGGACGCCGGTGTCGGACACCGTGCTCGTCGACGTCAGCGAGGGCGTCGCCACGATCACCCTCAACCGTCCTGAGGCGATGAACGCCTGCTCATTGGAGCTCAAGTCGGCCCTGATCGGCGCGCTCGGCGACGTCCACGACAACCCGGCGGCGCGTGCGGTGGTGCTCACCGGCCGGGGACGCGCCTTCTGCGTCGGGCAGGATCTGCGGGAGCACGCCGAACTGCTCGAGGCGGGCGACCCGGCCCCCCTCGCCACCGTGCGCGAGCACTACAACCCGATCGCGCGGTCGATCGTCGACATGCCGAAACCGGTGATCGCGGCGGTGAACGGAATGGCGGCGGGCGCCGGTGCCTCGTTCGCCTTCGCCGCCGACTTCCGGGTCGCCGCGGAAAGCGCCGGCTTCCTGCTCGCGTTCGCCAACGTCGGCCTCTCGCTCGACAGCGGTGCCTCCTGGCTGCTGCCCCGACTGGTCGGCTACGCCCGGGCGACGGCGCTCGCGCTGCTCGCCGACCCGGTGCCCGCCGAACAGGCGCTGCAGATGGGCCTGGTCAACGCGGTCGTCGCCGACGACCGGGTGCTGGTCGCCGCACAGGAACTGGCGACCCGACTGGCGGCCGGCCCAACGGCGGCCTACGCCGCGATCAAGGAATCACTCGCCTACGCCGCGACGGCGACCTTCGAGGAGGCGCTGGAGAAGGAGGCCGAGATGCAGGCCCGGACCGGGGCGACCGAGGACCACCGGGCGGCGACCGCCGCCTTCCTCGCCAAGGAACGCCCCCGGTTCACCGGACGATGAGCGCCACAGGGAGCACCATCGGGCTGCTGCATCCCGGCGAGATGGGCGCGGCCGTCGGCGCGACGCTGACCGGTGCCGGGCGGCGCGTGCTCTGGGCCTCGGCCGGTCGCAGCCCGGCCACGGCCGCCCGCGCGGACGCCGCGGGACTTACCGACGCCGGGAGCATCGACGCACTGTGCGCCGACAGCGATGTCGTGCTGTCGATCGTTCCCCCGCACGCCGCGCTCCCGTTGGCCCGGGAGATCGCGGCAACCGGATTCTCCGGCGTCTACGTCGACGCCAACGCGGTCTCTCCGGCCACCGCCACTGAGGTCGCCAAGGCCGTCCGGGAGGCAGGGGCGGCGTACGTCGACGGCGGCATCGTCGGCGGACCGCCCGGCGGGAAGGGCTCGACACGGCTCTACCTGTCCGGCGAGCGGGCGGATCAGGTCGCGGGCCTATGCGCCGGGACGGCGCTCGACGCCGCGGTCCTCGGCGACGACCCGACCGCGGCGTCAGCGATGAAGATGGTGTTCGCGGCCTGGACCAAG